>NZ_BPLI01000052.1:0-12477 GCF_019656175.1 Bacillus sp. BML-BC051 | reverse complement strand
AAAACCCCCCCTTTTTTTAGATAATGATTCTCAATTAAGTTTTTTTAAACAACAAAAAAACAAGGAATTAACCTTGTTTTTTTGTATTTTTCTTCTTATTCTTTTTTGATTTAGTAAAGTTAAACATTGTTGCAACAGCCTTGTACCAATCTGTTTCTTTCACATGAGGAGTTACAAATGCTAATTCGGGGTGCATAATCAATCGATTTTCCATACCTTCTATGCTTAATAAAGCCCCAGCTTTTTTCAACATATCAAAATACAAATCTAATTTTTGGCTTTGTTCTGTTTCTAAATCTTTCACTTTTTTTCCAGTGATTTTACGCCAAATATCTATTTTACTCATAAATTCCAAATGTCCTTCTCTTTGATAACTTTTATATTCTGACGCCATTACTTCGTGTACTGTTTCTCCTTCTTGGATCGCTACATCTGTCGGATTATGTACGAGGAAAAATGTTTGAAAGTGTATGTGTCCTAGTAAAACACCTAACAAAGACAATGGGAATATTTTTTTAACCTCTCTCGGTTCTCTTCTTTGTTCTTCTGCTAATTTGTTCTCTTCTTCCTGTGCAGTAATCATATATTCTGCTGTTTGTATTTTAATAGATTCGATAACTTCTTCCATTTTTGCTTCCATCACTTTGGAATTATATCCTTTAAAGTCTTTATTTCCTTTGAACCAAAATTCTTTTTTGATAATCAAATATTCATCTCTTTTAGAAGTTGTTGATTTTTCTTTTTCAGCAATCCCTAGTTTTATATATTTATTTATATATTTGCGGCCAGTCTCTCGGTGAACTCCCCAAATGGCATAAATATCACCAATCGTTAATAACTGTCCGTCTTTTTTGATTGGTTTTTCTCCATAGGGAACATAATGAATAATTTGCATCAGATAATGTAATTCGGCTTGTGTTAATTTTTCGAACATGACATTATATTCCTTTCCTGTTTGTACAAATGGTTCACGTTCCTTTGATAATTCATATAATCTTTGTGCTTTTTTTCTTTCTTGTTCTTTCTCCAACGCTTCTTTATCCGTTACAGATGAACCTTCTTTCAAAAGACCTGGAATATACCCTTCTGGTATTTCTCCTGTTTCATCGAACGGCTTAAAAGGTGGATTCTTTATTTCCTCTTCGATTTTGTTTTTACGAGGTCGTCCTCGTTTTTTACCTGTTACTTTCTCTTTCTTTTTTTCCTCAATACGTCGTTCTAATTCTTTTGATTGTCTAATTCTAATACTCATGTTAATTTCCCCTCTCTATTTGTAAGAGATAGGAATCCGAACTATCTATAATAATATAAATTTAATTTTGTCCCCAAAAAAGGAATTTAATTCTTCTTGACTAAAAGAATATAAAAATGTATATTCTTAGTAGAAATATTTAATAATTTTTGTTATTATTAAATATATAAACGTTGATTAAATTACGGTTGGGTTGTCTCAATCGGATTCAGAAGTCGGGAAAACTTCATTGAAACAATTTTATAGCTTTAAAGTAAAGTCACTGCTACCAACAGTGGCTTTTCTTCTTTTTACCTCATTTTTCACAAAAAATCCAGTCTTTCTTCTATATTTCTTCACTTTCTCACAAAAAACCTTTTTCTTTCTACTACTATTCTACTGATTCTAACAACATTTAGCAAATAAACCCAGCATTTTATTTGTCCCAATCCACTTGTGCGGCCTGTTCCCAAAGATCAATACACTTATGCTGGTACGCTTCTTGTAAAAATGCTTGATATTCCTCTGTGAAGTCTTTTTCTTTCCCTATCCAATTCCCAAAGAGTTTCAAAAAGAACTCTCCTCCTAAGTCTAATGTACGCATCGCTTGGATCGTTTCATCTTTTTGTTCAATTAAAAAGATGTTTAATCGATCACTTGCCAAATTTATCCCTTCATCATATAAACTGGGATCAAACGGCAGCTCTAAGAGTAAATCCTCGCGCGGATTATCGACCGCAAAGATTGGTAGAATGCAATTACCCTTTTCATATAAACGGAAACGAATTAAACCTTGTTTGATTTGGCGTTTTTCTTTCGATTTAATGTTGTGCAGGATAATGAATAAATACAATTCTCCTGTGTGTTTATCATATTCTAAAACACCACCTTGACCCATATTACGAAAATCTTTCATCCACTTCTCAGGTGCTTTTTCTCCTACTTTTAAAAGAATTTGTTCCATGATAAAACACTCCTTTTCTTATATGTTGTTATGTATTTCATTCGTTTTCTTTATCAACTTTTCGTAGTTCATACGAATCCACCTTTTTTTGCATTCTTGATTCTGTCATTTGTTCTAATCTTTCGTATGGTATACGGATCATAAAGAGGACTTTCTCATCGCCCCATTGTTCTTGATACACAAAAGGATAGAGTTCTTCTCTTTCTAATAATTCAATACGTTTTCTCACATACCAAGGGTACTCTTCATGTTCTTCAGCTACTCGATTTGAAGCATTATAAGTAAATTTAAGCATTGCATCTTCTGATTGGAAACGTTCTTCTTTAATCTCTTCATTTCGCTCTATTTGGTCAATTGCGAATTGTATTAACGTCCCTTTTTCCATACGCGTAATAGGAACTTTATCGATTAGAACATCATCTATATACAAAATATTGTTTAATCGTAAATATTCTTGTCCATCTTGAAGTTCAAAATAGGCTGTTTCACTATACCCACTACCATCTCCAACAAATACAGTAAGTGAAGAATTAATCGATACCTTCATTTCGATTTTTTTACCTTCCAATACCTTTTCTAAGGTTAATGAATGATATGGTTTTTGTGGCCCTAATGTATGTTTCATTTTAATTCCCCTCCTTTTTAAATATTAATTGTAGATATTGTTCCTTTTCTTTTCCTTCAATCACTTGTAGTACAGTCATATGATGTGCTAAGTCTTTTTCAGAATGAGAATGAAATTCTTGAATAAGGTCACCTTCTGTTGTGAGATATAGTTTTGAAGAAAATGAACCGTTCTTAAAACTTGCTTCTTCTTGTACTAGACAATCTAAATCCTCAGCATACACATATCCGTTTTTCTCATTTAAAATGATTCTATGGTGCGTTTTATCGCCATCATAGACACCAATTGAATCTTCCCAATCTGCATCGTTGAACAGAACGTTTTTATGATTCATTTCGTTTAAAAAATGTAAAACAAATGCATGTACTTCTTTCGGTAAGCAATCTGTACGTTCAAAATGATAGAAATTATTAATATGTACGTTTTCTAAAGCATTTTTAAATGTTGCATCACTTACTAACTCACGATATAACTCTTCTACATTCTCTTTTTCTAGTACATATGAAAAATCATTAATATGAAGAGCATCGTAATAAGAATCTTCATTTCCTGTAATCCAACTGATTGTATTGAACTCACAATCAGGTCGAATGAAAACAAAATCTTCAACATGTACACGTTTTTTCAATTTACTTCTTTCTACTCCGTAGAAAATCTGTTTTTTATCACTTTCTTTTTCGAAAAATTTCACGTTTGGATATATTTCACTTAAAAACTTCATGTTTATTTCCCCCTATTTTTATAAATTAATAAGAATGAGACCGAACAATTTCAATTTTTCCATCAGGTGCAATGTATTTAGTGATAAAATCTATACTACATTCTTCTGTTGGATCATTGCATGGTTCCATCCAGTGAGACAATTTCACTCTTTTTCCTGTTTCTCGTGCTTGTTTTTTCTTTTCTTCAAACTCTTTTTTATCTTTTTCTATACGTTCCTGTTTCTTTGTCTCGATGATTTCATTTTCTTTTTTTCTATTTTCTACTAATGTAAGTAACTGCTTATAAGTCATTGTAACGACATAATCAACACTATAATCTCCGTAGAAATCAACTTTTTCATATCCTTTTACATCTTTCTTTTCTAATTGCATAATTAAATCACGAATCGCTTTCGGAAGCTTTGAAACATTGAAATCATAACCAGTTGTATAGGTGAAGCGGATTTCACTTTCATCTGTAATTTCCCCAAATTCATCAACGATTCGTTGTTCTTTTTCTTGTTCTAAACGTATTTCTTCTTCTTTTATATAGTTTTGAATCACTTCTAATTGTTCTTCCGATATGCCGATCCCAGCAAATTTAATTTCCTTTGGTCTTGTTGTGTCATAGAAACGTAATCGTCCTTTTCCATCGATATAACTCATAATACGGTGTCCTTTGAATTCTACAAATAACGTAAAATCTTTTCGTATAAGAACAGCAATTTCGTTGATTTCTCCCTTGTTTTCTTTTGTAAAACGTAATAGTTCTTTCATTTGTATACCCCTTTTCTTTAATCAAATTTTGGCTCATGATCTTCTAGGTCTTCCGATACCTCTTTTAAGGAAGGTGTTGAATAACGTAAAATCATATCTGCTGTTTTATGACCACTGATTTTTTGAATACGATTGAGTGAGACTCCTTCATCCATCAGCTTTTTGATTAAACTGTGCCGAAGCTGGTGACTCGTGATATTCTTCTTTCTAAACACATCCATGATTGTATTTTTACTTACAATCTTATTTCGATTTGAAATGAATAAATAAGGTAAAGGTTTGAATCTTCTTTCGATATATTCATCAATTTTTTCCATGCGCATCATGTTAAGTTCCGCAAGTATAACGTTTTTTTCCATTGTCGATAAATTCTCTTTTTGTAACTTTTTTTGTATGCTTTCGTATTTGGCTATTTCTTTTTTGTTCATAATCATTTCGATGGTGAGTTTGGAACGATTGTTGATTTGATTGAAATACTCTTTTTGTTTTTCAATTTCCAAATCATTTTTTTGCCTGAAAGAAATATAATCTTTTAATAGTTTCGTAATGTCTTGTGATAAAGGGATTTTCCTTTCTATCTTTGTCTTTGTCTTGCGGATATGTACATAACGACTTTCGGTACGACTTCCCTCTAGATACAAGTCATCAATTTCTAAATCAACTACTTCACTTATCCTCATCCCAGTTGCGGCCATGAGCCTAAAGATCACCCAGTTGCGGAATAGATTACGCTGATTGCTCAAATTAGGAATGATTCGTTCGTCTTGATTCATTCTCGCTTCGTAAAATGCATTTCGAAACATTTCATTTAAAGTTCGCAACTTGTCTTCTTCCAGTGACCTTCCTTCTAGTTCCAGAACGCTTGGAATAGTCGGTAAATCGATTTTTTTCTTATCTAAAGGGTAATTATTGTATTTCGCATAACTTGCGATAGCTGCGTATATGCGGACAATATAATTTGCTGAAAACCTCTTTGGTTCTTTTATTTCTTTTAAATGTTCCACAAATCTACTAACTTCATTAGTACTGAAAATCGGAAATGTTTCTCTTTCATAAAAGAACAAGTAAGTGAAGAACTTCTGTAACGAATCCAAGTACGTTTTTGCAGTGTTTTTACTCTTTCCCATGAGTTCATTATCTGCATATTCTTTATGGCGTTTCTTTTCGTTCAAGAATCGGTAATATTCATCATTTTCGTACCAACACTCTTCAATTGTCTTTTCAATTTGCTCTTTGGTTTCCACTTTGTATTCCAATACTTTGTCATAGATAATGAAATCATTCACTCCTAATTCTTCTGTTAAGAACAATGCAGCATATGAGAAAATCAATTTCATTTCTAATTTTGTTTTTGCGAAATGATCATATGCCCATTTCATTCCCCAAGCATAATCCTCATCGCGTACAAATTTTACTTTCTGTATAATTTTTTCTCGCTTTGCTGTGATAACTAAATCGATAAAAACTTCTTTCTCATTACTACTGATTTGATCTAATTCTATTTTTTGATACTTCGTCATTTTCATTGTCATTTGTATTGCTCCCCTCGCATAAAAAATTCTATTCAATTTGTGAAGACTAACTTCTGTCTTTGGAAAAACAGTCGGTAGATAGAAATGCGATGATAACAAGGTTTTCATTTTTTGATTTTCTCGGTTCTTCTAACAAATTGAATAGAATTGTAATTCTGTTTCATTTGTAATATAGCGCGAAAAAAATAAGATGCAAGGCCCATATGAAAGTTTTTTAAAAACTTTTTACAAATCGTTGAAACTGCTGGTCGCAACTTATAGTAACCGTTTGATTTCTTGTTGAATTTGTTCTTTTATAAATAGAAGATCAGGTAGTTGCTTTGATTTGCAGAATCTAATTTCTTCTATTATAGAAGATAATCGTTTTTCTAACTTGCATCTATGTTTCCAATCGCGATAATCATCAAATAGCAATGCTTGTTGATATTCCTGCATGTATGTTCACATCCTCTTGTATTCGTCATTTATATATACACGAATACAAAACAGAATCCTTTTTTAATTTTCAAATAATAGTTATTACAGTAGAATACAGAAGAATATATTTTGTTCCAACCGACAAGCGAATCTTTCAAAACAATCATTGTTACAGTAAAAAAATTGATTCAACAAATTCAAGTCGTTGTTATCTTTCAAAACAATTACTTGTCATCCATTCTTTCACTTCTAATTTTCTTTAACTCCTGCTTTGCATCTTCAGCTGTTCTTTCACTTTCACTTTTGTTAAAAACTTCCGCAGCTTTTCCCCATCCTTCTACTTCTTCTTTTGACATAGTAACAACACCTTTCATTGTTTTCAAAACAACTACTGTTAAAGTAAAACTAAGTGTTCATAAGACAAGAGAATGACTTAGAAGATTTTCAAAACAAATATTGTTTAAGTAAAACTCGTAAAAGGACGTGATGGCAGGGAAGGAGCGACATTATTTCAAAACAATCATTATCTTACCTTATTTACAATGTATCGTCGTTAATTAGTATAATCAAGGGCCATCGTTATTATTTATTAAAAATAGATGGAACTAGCAACAAACTCCGTTTGGCTTGTCACAGTTGTTTTTTATAAATAATAGATAGCTTCAGCATCCCAAGAATCAGTTTCTTCTATATAATAGAAAGCAATTTCGAATGAACGTTGCACATGTTGTCTTACAATCTTTCTCCCAAAATCCCAAAGTTCTTTTGGCAACTTATATACTGTATTTTCATTTACACCTTCTACGATCATTACAGGAACTTGTTCTTCATCTACTAAAGTCATTGCTAAAACAGTATGTACTATTTTATCTTCCTCTTCTCCCCATCCGAATTCTCGGATTCTGTAAGCCTGGTGCGGTACTTTTACACCACAAATAATATCATTCTCTTCTAAAATATTACGCATGTCAAATACACCTCCATTTAAAATCATAAATTAATAACTTTATAATAGGAAGTTTTTGTAAAAAATCAACACTTTTGAGAAAATGAAGTTTTGGATTTTGAATGCACGTTGATATGACTGGATTTTTGAACAATTGCTTCCAAATTTGATCTACTGCATGTTGTAATTCCAATAAAAACTGTAATTCATTATGTAATTGGTAATCCAATACTACATACAAATAAACTTGTAACTAATGTTGTAACTTTACTTACAACTCTATTTGTAACTATTATTGGAGTTACAACTACAACTACAACTGTAAAAATAATTGTAATTCCATTTATTATTACTCTTACAAATAGAATTACAATAACACTTCTACTTATTATTCGTACAATAATTAGAATCATTGTACGAGTTCTTATTTTAATATGAAATAAATATACAATAAGACTTGTAATAACAGTTATAACAATGATTATGCCTATTACAACAGCTTTTCTTACACTTACAATATGACCTACAACAAAGGAGAATATCCTTCATTGCAGGTGCTTATGTAAGTATCTTACCAAAGATTTCTATCTTTCAATGCTTGTTTTAATAATTCGTTTACGAAACCACCAGTACCGCCTTTTGACTTCGGAATTTTTTTCCCAATCTTATCAATTTTATCAATAACTTCTTTATCTAAGAAATACGTTTTTGTTTGCTTTTTATTCGTTTTTATATCTTCTTCTAACCAACTCAAAACTGCATCTTTTTCTTCTGTTTTATTACCGTTTGGATCTTGTCCGCCTTTATTTTCTTGTGTCACTTTTTCTTCCCCCTCATCGTTGTTTCCACTTGAATTTGTTGTTGACTCACCTTCATTGTTGTCTTCATTATTTCCACTTTCATCATCTTTTAAATCAACATTTTCCGTACTTTCTACCACTTCATCTTGTACCTGTTCTTCTGTAACAGGTGTTTCTGTTTCAGCTACAACTGGTTCTTCTGTTTTCGCCTCAACAGTTGCTTCTTCTGTTGTTTGTGTTACTTCTTGCTTTACTCCTTCATTTTCAGTAGAAGGAGTTTGTTTGTCTTTTTTTCCAGCAACCTGATCAAATCCCATAATCGGTTGTTGCGGTTCTTTTTTCTTTCTTCCTCTCTGTGTACCTTTTGTATCTTTTGTAGGAAACTTATCTGGACTGAAACTCATTATAGACCCAACTCCTTCACCAATTTAAAGTAATCTTGCACAACATCATCTTTTGATTTTTTATCTACCAACGTAAGAGGTAATCGATTTTTTGCTAAAGCATCCGCATATTTAATCGTTTCTTTCACTACGTTTTTGGTAATTTTAATTCCTCTTGTATTGCAGAATTGTTGGCATAGATTTAAAGTTTCATTGTGAATTGAAGTGTTTAATTTTACTTTTGTCGGAACGACAGCAAGAATATTTAATTTTTCATTACGAGTTTTAAAGTTTTCTATCGCTTCAATCGTTTTAATGATGGATCGGATGTTATAAGTTTCAGGATGGAACGGTACAATTACAGAATCGACTGCCATCAAAACATTCGCAACAATTATCCCCATGTTTGGAGGCGTGTCCACCAAAATTACATCAAATTCTTCTCGAATTTCTTCTATTTTTTCTTTGAATAATTCTAAATAGTTCGGGTACATATCTTGGTTATCTAACACTCGCATATCAAAATAAGCAAGGTTTTCATTCGCTGGTAAGACATATATATTTTTATGAACGTTTACGATCGCATCTCGGATCGGAAAATCCTCTGTAAGAACTTCAAATAATGTATTCTCATACTCATCTGGATTTTCCCCAAACGTTAACATTACATTCGCTTGATTATCTGTATCTACAATTAAAACTTTTTTACCTTCTTTAGATAAAACGCCCGCCAAATTTGTTGTCAGGCTTGTCTTTAAAATGCCACCCTTATTGCTTGATACCGCTATGATTTTACCCATATTATCCACTCTCCTCTTGTTATAATAAGTATACTCCAAACTTGAACTCCAATTCAAGTGATGATTGTAAATAAAGTTACAATTTTTCTTACAATCAGAGTTGTATCTATTGTTCCAACTCTTCTTATAACTATTTCTACAACTATATTTACAATACTTCTTTTAATTACAATTTTTATTGTAATTATTATTGTAGTTGTAATTACAATTACAACTACAACTAATGTTACAACATGACTTACAACATTAGTTGGAGGTCATATAGTATATTGTGTTATAACTCCAATTAATCCTTTAATTATTTTTACAATTTTAATAATAATTTTATTTGTAACTACAACACCATGAAATCACACTTTTTCAGAAATGAAAATATGTAAAAATATGTAAGTGTAAAAGAATGATAGTTTCGCAGTTGCCAAAAATAACAACTACGAAATAAAGACGAATCAGTTTCTTCTATATAACAAGGAAGATAAAAAAGATTACTTTCCACCATTGACGCTAAAATTTTCGACGTACACCCTAAACCGCCAGGAACCGCAGCTTAAAGGACAAGACTGCGGTATTCCCAGCGAGGGTAAAGCACGTCTGTTTAGCATAAATGGCCGCAAGCTTTCCAAGTAATTTTTTTATGCCATAATTGAAATTTACCCCAATATTAAAAAACAAGATCATCACAAACGAACGAGAATACCGTTTATTTGAACGTTTTTATTTTCTGGAAGGGTAACACCTATGACGAAAAACATGGATTTGTCGTATAGTCTGATAGTAAAGAAAAGTAAAGTAACATAAAGTAAAGTAAAAAAAGAGATACATTTCTTAGAAATATATCTCCCTTTTGGAATGTTTGATTGCTTCGATTTTTTCCTGTTTCTTTGATTCTCTATATGCTGTTTTTTCCTTATCTGTTTTGAAGAACATATCTGTATCGAGGGCTGACGCTCCTAGCTTTCCTTCCAATGCATTTCGCAATAATGTATTAGGCTGCATGTTATTCACTTTCTTTTTGATTTCTTCCTTATGTTTTATACCTTTCTTCATTTCTTCTATTCTCTTTAGCTTCTCTTCCAACTTTTCTGTTTTGGACAGAGAAGGTTTGCTCGTTTCCATTTCTCTGATCTCTTTCCCGATTCCCGAATTTTTCAACGTTTCCTTGTGAGAAGAGCTGTAGTTTTCTAAGCGGCCAGCCCAAAATGCTTTCTCTTGTAAATCTTTCGTTTGTTCGATTTTTTGATAATAACTTGCAATGTCTGTTTTTACTATTTCGAATCTCTCTGAATATTCATTTTGAAATTCTTTTACATCGCCATTTTTGACCGCATCTTTGATACCCATCTTCTTCCCTTTATCTGTATCATTCACATAATCATATGTAGCACAATATTCACTATTTTTGTACGCTTTATTTTTAGATAACAATTCTTTTTCTTCTTTAAGAAGAGAAGAAACTTTTTTTACTTCTTCTAATTTTTTTCCTTCCACATATCCGCTTTCCATCAAATCTTCATAGAATTTTTGTACATTTTGCAATTCATTTTCATGTACGACACGCTCCTGGAATATCTTTTTTCCATTTTCTTTTTCGAATCGTTGTGAATATACAACTTTCTCTGGTTGTTGTCGTTGTTTCAGTTGTTCTGCTTGTTGTTTTTTGAATTGTTGAATTGCATTTCCCATTCCATTCGCTTGTGCATGTGCTTGTCTTTGTTGTTGAACCTGTTTTTGTGGTTGCGCTTGTTTTTGTTGCATTTGTTCCTTTTTTTGTTGTGCAAAATATTCTGTTTGTATAATATTATTTTGTTTTTGGGATTGTTGTTGTACCTGTTGTGGTTGTTGTGTAAATTGATTGAACTTTGCGTTGTATTTTGTAGGCGGATCAATATTCATAGATTTTTGTTTCGTCAATTGTTTCTCTGCATGGTGCTTTCTTGCTTTCTTAGTAAAATATTTAATAGCTTGATAGCTAAACTTCGTACTATATTTCGCTATCTTAAATGTTGTTTTAAACGCATGTTTCGTCAACTCTTTTCCTATTGTATATGCATCATTTAAAACTCTCTTTGTCAAAGAAGCGGTGATGTCGATAATTTCATTCGCTATTTTTTTGCCGATTCCCATAATATCACCTCCAAATGTAATAGTTATTTACCGTTCTCACAACGAAGTATACACATTATTCCTATATTACAAGAAAAAAACACCTAAATAGGTGTTTTTTTTAAGCTTCTAGTATTAAACAAAAGTAGACATAGATGTCATTAAAATATTTAAAAGTGTCAAACAACGCTTCTAATTCCACGTTAATGTAACCTCGTTGACCGACTTGATCTTCCCAAGCCGCCAAAAAATGTGCAATGGCATTGCCGAAAATGTTTACATCATTTCCGAACAATTGTATTAATTCTTGTTCTGGTGCAATATCAAATTCATCAATTGCAATCACAGCATGTTGCGCAAAAACATCTCTTAATCCATCGAAAATCATTTCACTTTTTTCAGCCATTTTATTCATCCTCCTTACAAAACTCCGCCCAGTTTTGAAAATAAATAATTACATCTTCTACAAACGTAAATAATTGAAATTCTTCTCGTAGCTCGTACCCGATTTCTGCATCAATTATACCCAACGTATTACAAATCGCTCGCCAAGATTCTAGCAAAGAAATTCCAAGTCTGTTCGCTTGTTCATCTTCTCCTGTTTGCGATGGAAACAAATCAATAATTTTCGTATCAGATGCAATATCATCCACCTCAAATCCTTGGTTGTTATGACGGATAAAACCCCATAATACCTCTTTTATGACTATATCCCTTACGGAATCCATGCCATTCACCTTCTTTTCTTTTAAATGGAATTATCATTGTAATTATAATCACACCTATAATAGTTACTTCTATTATATTTGTAACTTTTCCTTTAATTCTTATTATAATTGTAATTACTATTGTAACTTTAGCAACAACTATTATTATTTTTACAACATTACTTCATATTGTTATTGTAATTGTAACTCCAATTGTAGTTGTAAGTAATGTTGTAACATTACTTACAACAATTATAATAATTATAACAACAATAAAAATTACAATTATTTTTTTGTTGTAATTACAAGATGAAACATTTCATTTTTTTGCCCGATTCGGTCAAAACGCTTGCTATCAAAGAGATTTCAAAATCGCCAAATTTCATTTTTCGGGAAGTGATAATCTTTACATTTTTTTACAATATGAATAACGGTTTTTTCTATTCTTTTTTTACCACTAAATCGTAAAAGGTAAATGTTTTTCGATAAAA
>NZ_BPLI01000051.1:0-100902 GCF_019656175.1 Bacillus sp. BML-BC051 | reverse complement strand
TTCGATGTCAACTAAGTTTTTCAATTTCTTTTTTGTCGTTTTCTGCGTTTCCGCATCAGCGACGGTTATTAATATATCATGGCGAAAAATGAAATGCAACACCTTTTATAAACTTTTTTTTAATTAACTACATTTCTTTTTGAATATCATATACTTAAACGAAATATCTCTTTCATTTCTAAGGGATTCCTACATATATTCTATATAAAGTCACTCTACCCAAAAACATTTCTTTCTATAATAAATGTTTTATTCCTATACCATATCATACAAGGAGGAATACATATGGACTATACCGATTTATTAATCAAACTAGGTCTCTCGGCTATTTTAGGATTCGCCATCGGTTTAGAGCGCGAATTAAAACGGAAACCACTTGGTTTAAAAACTTGTTTAGTTATTTCTATCATTAGTTGCCTCCTAACGATTGTTTCTATTAAAGCGGCTTACAATTTACCACATACTGATCATATGAATATGGATCCACTTCGACTTGCCGCTCAAATTGTATCAGGGATTGGTTTTTTAGGTGCTGGTGTTATTTTACGAAGAGGAAATGATAGTATTGCAGGGCTAACGACTGCTGCTATGATCTGGGGCGCTTCTGGTATTGGTATTGCTGTTGGAGCCGGCTTCTATATCGAAGCGATTTTCGGAATGTGTTTTCTTATGATTAGTGTCGAACTTATACCATTAGCAATGAAATTTGTGGGACCGAGATCATTTCGTCAACGTGATATCGCAGTAAAACTTGTTGTGCGAAATATGGACAATATCCCAATTGTAATTGAAGAAATAAAAGAAATGGATATAAAAGTTAAGAATATGAAGCTCAAAACATTGGAGAATGGCTCGCACTATTTACATTTGAAATTATGTATCGATCAAAAAAGACATACTGCTGATGTTTACTACGCCCTCCAGCATCTTGAAAGTGTTCAACAAACTGAAGTGGAAAGTATGTAATGTAAAACAAACTCTCTTTTAAATTAGAGAGTTTTTCTTTTTTCTATAATGGTAACAATGAATGTAGTCCTGCAAAGTAAGGAGGAATAGAACATTGAAATCCCGTCCAAATTTAGTAGATACATTTCGTGATTCCATTATTTTTCGTTTAATTTGCTTTATTGTGTTACTTACTGCTTTTTCTGGCTTTCTTATACATAGATTAGAACCATCGCACTTCACCACATGGTTTGATGGAGTTTGGTGGTCAATCGTTACCATCTTCACCGTTGGTTATGGTGACTTTGCCCCGCATACAACAATGGGTAAGCTAGTCGGTATGGGTATTATTTTATTAGGTACCGGATTTTGTTCTTATTATATGGTTTTGTTCGCTACTGAAATGATTAGTAAACAATATATGAAGATTAAAGGAGAGGAAGCTGCAACTTCTAACGGACATATGATTATTGTCGGCTGGAACGAACGGGCAAAGCATGTTGTCAAACAAATGCACATCTTACAACCGAACCTTGATATCGTTTTAATTGATGAAACACTTTCTTTACTTCCAAAACCATTTCATCATTTAGAATTTATAAAGGGGTGCCCCCATCACGATCAAACTTTATTAAAAGCTAATATTACAACGGCACACACTATATTAATAACTGCTGATAAAGAAAAGAATGAAAGCTTAGCAGATACACAATCCATTTTAAATATTTTAACTGCAAAAGGTCTCAACCCAAACATTCACTGCATCGCTGAACTTCTTACTTCTGAACAAATACAAAATGCAACAAGAGCTGGTGTATCAGAAATTATAGAAGGAAATAAATTAACGAGCTATGTATTTACCGCTTCTCTTTTATTCCCTTCCATTTCAGGTGTACTATTCTCACTTTACGATGAAATCTCTGATAATAAATTACAACTGATGGAGCTTTCTCCATCCTGCATCGGACAAACTTTCGCAAATTGCAGCTATACTCTGTTAAAGCAAAACATTCTCTTACTAGGTATAAAGCGCGACGAACAATATATGATTAATCCAGTCCATTCCTTTGTTCTCATTGAAAGCGACATACTCATTGTTATTCACCATTAATAAAATGACGCTCTAGTTCTTGTATGAGCACTTTCCCAATATTAATATATTTTCTTTTCACATCTCCATCTGGATCTTTCGGCTCAGCAAATTGATCCATTCCACTCGTTCCGGCTGCTAGAGTATTTACATGATCATCTAGTTCGTCTTGATATACGTGCGAAAGAATATATGGCGTTTCAAGCCGGACGATTACGCCCGGCACATCTAGTTCGCCATTCACCGCTGTAAATGGCACCCGTAAAAATTGATAGCCTTCTTCTTCATCGATTTTATAATCAAAGCACCCTTTATCATAATCCCAATTGCCACCAATGCTATATCCGAGTGGCTTCATTATCTCTTCTAGCTTATATAACGCATATGTACGTCCTTCTAAATTGGATTGAATCGGAATCAAGCCCATCCCTCCTAACCTTTTTCTTTAGCATACCCACTCTAGTTTGAATATACCGATGGACTTTTCGATAAAATAATAAAAAGCGACCGGAATCCGGTCGCTTTTTATTATTTTAAACGCTCTTCTAATTCTGCTTTTAACTCTTCAAATCCTGGTTTACCAAGTAAAGCAAACATGTTTTTCTTGTATGCTTCTACTCCTGGTTGGTCAAATGGATTTACGCCTAATAAGTAACCGCTCATCGCACATGCCTTTTCGAAGAAGTATACAAGATAACCGAATGTGTACTCATTTAATTCAGGGATATTTACGATTAAGTTTGGTACGCCACCATCGCTATGTGCAAGTAATGTACCTTCGTATGCTTTTGTGTTTACGAAGTCTACAGTTTCACCAGCAAGGTAGTTTAATCCATCTAAATCGTTTTCTTCTGATTCGATTGTTAGTTCATGTGTAGATTTACCTACTTTCAGAACTGTTTCGAATAAGTCACGACGACCTTCTTGAACGTATTGACCTAATGAGTGTAAGTCAGTTGAGAAGTTTGCTGAAGATGGGAAAATACCTTTTTGATCTTTTCCTTCACTTTCACCAAATAACTGTTTCCACCACTCAGAGAAGTATTGAAGTGCTGGCTCATAGTTAACAAGCATTTCAATTGTTTTTCCTTTATTGTATAAAGCATTACGAACTGCTGCATATTGGTAAGCTGGGTTTTCTTCTAGTTCTGATGTACCGAAGTCACCATGACCAGCAGCTGCTCCTTTCATCATCTCTTCAATATTTAAGCCACTTACTGCGATTGGTAATAAACCAACTGGCGTTAATACAGAGAAACGTCCTCCAACATCATCTGGAATAACAAATGTTTCGTAACCTTCGTTATCAGCTAATGTTTTTAATGCACCACGTGCTTTATCTGTCGTTGCATAAATACGTTTGCGAGCCTCTTCTTTTCCATACTTTTCTTCTAATAACTTACGGAAAATACGGAACGCTAGTGCCGGCTCTGTTGTTGTACCTGATTTGGAAATAACGTTAATAGAGAAGTCTTTACCTTCTAATACGTCCATTAAATCTTTCATGTAAGTGGAGCTAATGTTTTGTCCAACAAATAGCACTTGTGGAGTTTTACGTTGTTCTTTAGAAAGCGTGTTGTAGAAAGAATGGTTTAACATTTCGATTGCTGCACGTGCTCCTAAGTAAGAACCACCGATACCTACAACAAGTAAAATGTCAGAGTCATTTTTAATTTTTTCTGCGCATTTTTGAATGCGAGCAAATTCTTCTTTGTCATATTGAAGCGGAAGGTCTACCCACCCAAGGAAATCGTTCCCAGCTCCAGTTTTTTCGTGGATTGCGTGATGTGTTACTTTCACTGCATCACGTAAATAAGTGATTTCATGTTCACCGATGAAGGATAACGCTTTAGAATAGTCGAACGTTACATGTGTACTCATCTTTTTCCCTCCAATAATGTATATGTATTTCTGTATTCACTTTAGCGAAACTGAAGTTGTAAATCAAGCGATTCAACAATTGTAAACGTAACCAATATATATTTTTTAGAAAAAGTTCATTTTTTGCATAAAAATTCGCATTTTTCGGTATAGATGTATATACATCCTTTTTCTTATATTTTTTATGTATAAAAACAACATAACTACCCCATTCTATAAAGGAGTTAATTAACTCATCGCTTGCTCATGCTTCACAATTAAGGGGGGGCTTTTTCATGAGTACTCTGCAACGTATCGCATTAGTCTTTACTGTAATCGGTGCTGTGAACTGGGGACTGATCGGGTTCTTCCAGTTTGACTTAGTGGCAGCCATTTTCGGTGGACAAAACTCTGCTCTCGCACGTATTATTTACGGCATCGTCGGTATTTCTGGGCTTATCAATCTTGGTTTACTCTTTAAACCATCAGAAAATCTTGGTACTCACCCAGAAACGAACGAAATCCACTAGTCAGTATGTCTTTATTTCACCTCCGACATACGAATATGATTGCATGCAATCATATTTGCAAATATATATCATAAGACAAAGTAAAAGAGGAACGCTCATATGCGTTCCTCTTTTACTTTGTTAACTCGGACTCTTCAATCCATTCTGTTAGCTTTTCTCGCAGCGTATTAAATCCGTTCTCAGATGGATTCGGTATAAGAATCCGTCCTTGTTTTCTTTTCGCCGCTTTTAACGATAAACTCATTTTTCTGTGTTCTTCATCAATTGAAAGTACTTTTACTTCTACTGTATCGCCGACTTTTAAAAAGTCATGAATATCCTTTACATATCCATTTGTAATTTCAGATATATGCACAAGCCCTTGTGTTTCTGCATCTAACGCTACAAATGCACCGTAATCTTGAATCCCAGTCACTTTCCCTGTTACAACCACTCCTGTTGTATATTGTTCTGACATATGAAACACTCCCATACGTTTACCATTTTCTCTACAATTGTAGATAGCAAAGCAGATGATTTATTGTTAAATATCCGATTAGTGAGTACGTACCCGAAGTAAAGCGACTCAGGATACGCATACCTTATATTAGTAAATTATACCACTATGACAGAACTCATTCAAAATTAACGAAAAATTTCCTGTAGTACGTATAATTCTCCAATATTGGGATAGAATACTAACACATGGCTTTCTAGTATTCCCCCCCTTTTATGGACAAAACGTATTACGTTTTGTCCTTTTTTTATTTTCTATAAACCGTTCCATTCTCCTCATTGCTTCCATTAGTTGTTCAAGCGATGTTGCATACGAGCAACGAATAAATCCTTCACCGCTTTCACCAAATACACTTCCAGGTACAACAGCGACTTTTTCTTCTAATAATAGCTGTTCTGCAAATTCAGCTGAAGATAGTCCAGTTGAAGAAATAGCAGGAAAAACATAAAATGCTCCGCCCGGTACATGACATGTTAATCCCATTTCATTGAAAGATGTCGTCATAAAATTACGTCGTTTCTTATAACTATCTCTCATCCGAATTACTTCATCATTCCCCGCTCGTAACGCTTCGAGTGCTGCGAACTGAGACATCGTCGGTGCACACATCATGGAATATTGGTGGATTTTGAGCATTAATTCTGAAAAATGAACAGGGGCTGCAATCATACCGAGGCGCCATCCTGTCATCGCAAATCCTTTTGAAAATCCTGAAATTAAAATCGTATGCTCACGCATATTTTTAATACTCGCGAAACTTGTATATACTTCGTCGTATACAAGCTCTGCATAAATTTCATCAGATAATACGATTAAATTGTACTTTTCAACAATCACTGCTATTTCTTCAAGCTCGGATTTATTTAACATCGCACCTGTTGGGTTATTTGGTGAGCAAAGTAAAATCGCCTTTGTTTTCGCTGTAATAGCTACTTCAATTTGTTCTGGTTGTACTTTAAACTCATTTTCTAAAGTAGTCGCCACAGGAACCGGAACTCCTCCAGCTAATGTCACAAGCGGTGCATAAGAAACGAAACTTGGTTCAATAATGAGTACTTCATCATCAGGATTTATAATGGCACGCATCGCTACATCTAACGCCTGACTCGCTCCAACTGTAACAATGATTTCATCGTTTGGATCATAAGATACTGCAAATTGTTTTTTTAGATACTTTGCTATTTCTTGACGGAGCTCCAATAATCCTGCATTTGCTGTATATGACGTATATCCTTGTTCTAAAGAACGGATACATGCTTGCCTTACATTCCAAGGTGTAACAAAGTCAGGCTCTCCTACTCCAAGAGAAATAACACCTTTCATATTCGCTGCTAAATCGAAAAACTTTCGAATACCTGATGGTTGTAAAGATTCTGCTGCTCTAGATAGTTCAAATTGCTTCATGGTGTCACCACAATCCGCTTATCATCATCGTTTTTTTCATAAATAATTCCCTCATGTTTATACTTCTTCAAAATGAAATGCGTTGTTGTAGAAACGACAGATTCAATGGTTGCTAATTTCTCAGAAACAAACATCGCTACTTCTCCCATTGTCTTTCCTTCTAATGTAATAGAAAGATCATATGTCCCTGACATTAAATACACAGACTTTACTTCTGAATAACGATAAATTTGTTCAGCAACCGCATCGAACCCAACGCCGCGCTTTGGCGTAACTTTCACATCGATCATCGCCGTTAAACCTGTATGTTCTTTCACCTTCGTCCAATCGATATGTGTTACATAATCCACAATAATCTTTTCCGCTTCTAATTTTTCAACCATTTTCTTTACTTCTTCTACTTCTATATTTAACAGCTTCGCTAATGTATCTACAGATAACCGACTACTTTTTTCAAGACAAGCTAATAATTCTAATTCCTTTTCTGTCACCATATAAATCATCCTTCCTTTTCCTTTGTGTCTAAATTATACAAATCCCCCTTCCAGTTTGAAAAGAAGATTTTTTTAGTGAATTATGTCAAAATAAAGTGAAACTTTAATCAGCGGAAAGACTCACCCCGCTGATTATCAGCCCACACCAATCGGGCTTTTACGAGCAGTTGATCTCCCACCTCACTTCTTTGCCTCAACCGTCTTTTTAGGTGGGAGTCTTACTGCTCGTTAAAGCGGGGTAAAGTGAAACTTTAATCAGCGGAAAAAGGCGTGATAAAGCGAAAGGGGATGGAACCGTGAAACCAAAAGTTTATATTGCCGAACCAGTTCCAACATTTGTAGAAAACTATTTATCAGAACACTGTGATTATGAAAAATGGGAGCAAAATGAGAAGGTACCTCGTGATGTTCTATTGGAGAAAATACAAGATAAAGATGGCTTATTAAATTTTGGATCTGCTATTAATGAAGAATTATTGACTGCAGCTCCTAACTTAAAAGTCGTGAGCAACATTTCTGTCGGTTACGATAATTTTGATTTACAAGCGATGGAAAAGCGTAATGTCATCGGAACGAATACACCATACGTACTAGATGATACAGTAGCTGATCTCGTTTTCGCTCTTATGCTATCTGCCGGTCGCCGTGTTTGCGAACTAGACTCTTACGTAAAAAATGGTGAATGGAATGCCGAAATTGGAAAAGAGTACTTCGGACTGGATGTACACCATAGTACAATCGGTATTATCGGAATGGGCCGAATTGGAGAAGCCGTTGCAAAACGAGCGAAATTCGGATTTGATATGAATGTTCTTTATTATAACCGTCGCCGTAAAGAAGAAGCAGAGCAAAAATTCGATGCTACATATTGTGATTTGGAGACGCTACTAAAGCAATCTGACTTTATTGTCCTTCTTACGCCATTAACAGATGAAACGTATCATCTTATCGGAGACAAGGAATTTTCATTAATGAAAGAAACAGCAATCTTCATTAATGCTTCTCGCGGGAAAACAGTAGATGAAGAAGCGTTAATCCATGCGTTAACCGAAAAGAAAATCTTTGCAGCAGGCATCGATACGTTTACACAAGAGCCAATTCAAAAAGAGAATCCGCTCTTATCCTTACAAAATGTTGTGACTTTACCGCACATCGGATCTGCAACATTAAAGACTAGGCAGCAAATGGCTATGACAGCCGCTGAAAATTTAGTTGCAGCGTTACAAGGAAAAACACCGCCTAATATTGTTCGTGGGTAATAATGAATAAGCGAAAGGCAAGATGACATCGTCATCTTGCCTTTTTTTGTTAACATATTTTTTTCTGCCTTGGAGATGATATGAACAAAAATCAATGGAGTGACAAAAAATGAATCACGAATATACTTGTCCTTATTTCACTTTTTCCACTCGCGGCACTACTATTCATTACGAATTGTATGAACATGACAATAAAACGGAACGTCCTACTTTCGTACTCGTTCACGGCTTTTTATCTTCCTCATTCAGTTACCGCCGCCTCATTCCTTTATTATCGAAAGCAGGAACAGTACTGGCTCTTGATTTGCCACCATTCGGAAAAAGCGATAAGTCTCATCTGTTTAAGTATTCTTATCACAATTTAGCAACGGTTATTATCGATTTAATTGAACATTTATCTCTCTCAAATATTGTGTTAGTTGGGCATTCTATGGGTGGACAAATTTCTCTCTATGTAAACCGTATACGCCCTGAATTAATCTCCAAGACGATTTTACTATGCAGCTCTAGCTATTTAGCACGCGCAACCTTACCTTTACTGTACTCTTCTTACTTACCGTTCTTTCATTTATACGTAAAGAACTGGATTATACGGCGCGGCATTGTTCATAACTTAATGAATGTCGTTCATGATCACTCATTAATTGACGATGAAATGAAGGAAGGTTACTCCGCTCCTTTTTATGATAACCGTATATTCCCGGCTTTAACTCGTATGATAAGAGACCGTGAAGGTGATTTATCCTCAACTGAATTACAAAAAATCGAAACACCTACACTACTCATTTGGGGTGAAAAAGATCGCGTCGTCCCTGTACATGTAGGTCATCGACTACACAAAGATTTACCAAACTCAAAATTTATTTCTTACGAAAACACAGGACATTTACTACCTGAAGAAAAACCTGAGCATGTTTATGAAGAAATCATCGCTTTTTCTGCGCAGTAATGTAAAAAGGCTGTCGGAAATTCCGACAGCCTACAATGAACAACTTCCGCCTTCTTTTATTACAAGTAATTCCACAGCTAACTTCTCACATTTTTCAAGCGCAGGTACTTCCTCAAAAGACATAAAGTATATATGTTGAATCTTCTTTGCGATGTATTTCGAATCATCAAACACACTTACGACGTTCACAACATCGCTCGCTTCTGTTTCATAAAACTCCGGTCCCATTTGAAACGGATCCCAATTCTTCACAACCTCTATCATCTTTTCATATGTACCCATTCGCTTCCCGCCTTTTCACTTTTTAATACTTTTCTTTATCCTATCACATCAGCTATTCTATAAGAAGAGAGAGAACTTTCATAACTTATCGGTTTTACAGAAGAAGGGGGCAAACTTATGCAACTATTTCATAAAACAGTCAATCGACGTGGAACTCATAGTACAAAATGGGATACATATAAAAACGAAGAGCTTATCCATGCTTGGATTGCTGATATGGATTTTGAAGTACCACAACCAATTCAAACTGCTTTAAAGACACGTATCGAGCATCCTATTTTCGGCTACACACTTCCTCCCGAAAATATTGGAGATATTATTTGTAACTGGACAAAAAAACAGTATAACTGGGATATTCAAAAAGAATGGATTGTCTTTAGCGCCGGAATCGTTCCAGCTCTTAGTACGAGCATACAGGCCTTCACAAAAGAAAATGAATCCGTTCTCGTACAACCACCTATTTATCCACCATTTTTCGAAATGGTTACAACAAACAATAGACAATTATGCGTAAGTCCATTACAGAAACAAAATGATACATATGCGATAGACTTCGAGCATTTAGAAAAGCAATTTCAGCAAGGCGTCAAACTCATGCTTCTTTGTAGTCCTCACAATCCTATCGGGCGTGTTTGGTCAAAAGAGGAACTCACACAACTTGGCACGTTATGTACAAAATATAATGTAATCGTTGTCGCGGATGAAATTCATTCCGATATTATCTACGCAGATCATACGCATACACCATTCGCTTCCTTATCAGAAGAATTAGCAGCACGCACCATTACTTGTATGGCTCCGAGTAAAACATTTAATATTGCCGGATTACAGGCATCGATTATTATTATTCCAAACGAAAAACTCCGTCAGGCCTTTACATCTATCCAATATAGACAAGGCTTCCACGGATTAAATATATTCGCCTATACAGCGATGCAAAGTGCCTATACAGAATGCAACGATTGGCTAAATGAAATTCGATTATATATAGAAGATAACGCTCAATTCGCTTGTGAATATATTAAAAATCACATACCTGCTCTTTCTGTAACGAAACCAGAAGGTAGTTTTTTATTGTGGATTGATTGCTCTCGCCTACAACTTTCTCAAAATGAACGCACTACATTACTTGAGGAAAAAGGAAAAATCATCGTTGAACCTGGTGAGAAATACGGATTAGGCGGAGAAGAACATATTCGAATTAACATCGGCTGTCCAAGATCTGTTTTAGAAGAAATTTTAAATAGACTGCGCCATACGTTTTCATCCTAAACTCTTTTGTAGGTAAATTGATATATTTTCACTTACGTTTCAAAAAAAAAGCTACCATGCACGGTAGCTTTTACTTTTTCTTCATATCCGACGCTTTTTTTACAATGACACCACAAGCAATTCGATCACCAGATTTACCTGCTGGTTGTGTCATACCATCATCAGCGTTTTCTGTAATAATAATAGACGCTCCATCTTTTCTATGAATCGTCGTTTTTCCTTCTTCAAGCGTTATATGTGGTGCATCGATTTCTGCTTTAATCTTTCCAGAACTGTCTGCAATTACATTCGGTAAATCACCGTTTTCTGCACCTTTCGGATTAAGAAGCCCATGCTTTTTATTATCAGGATTAAAATGATTCCCAGATGATTCAAATCGTGGTGCTTTACACTCACCAATTTCGTGTACATGTATGCCGTGCGGGCCAGGTGCGAAACCTTCCCCTTTAACCGTAATTTTCACTCCGCTTGTTTGCTGCACTACTTTTGCAGTCCCCACTTCATCACCTGAAGCATTATGTAATTTCACGTCAATTTCTTTCGGCTTTCCTTGGTCACAACCTGCCATCAGAAATAATACACAACAACTGAAAAAAAGCCGTTTCTTCATTCTATTCCCTCCAAAATATATTCTGCCCTTAGATTGTCCGAGCATAGAGGGAAACATACAAAAATGAGTTACTGTTTCTTTTCCGCTAACAGTTTTTCTTCAACTTTCTGTAACCGCTCCGCTTCTCGCTTTGATACACGAATGAACATACGCCACGTAGCAACAGCACCAATGATAAATAGAACGCAAACAATCCCTGGAATAATATATTCTGTTTTATCTTCCGGAAAATATAAAGGCATCATATTGAACACTCCTTATGATTCGATTGAAAAACATCAGAATTTTCTGTTATATTATTTTAAATTATAGTTGAACCGATTCATATTCTCAAGGGGTCGTTCCGAAAGAGAAGGATTTCTTTGACTACTTCGTGGACTTTCCTTACTATAAACTTGAGGTGAAAAATATGAGAGAAACATTTGAAATTGGCGAAATCGTTACTGGTATTTATAAAACTGGAAAATACATCGGCGAAGTTACAAATAGCCGTCCTGGCAGTTACGTCGTAAAAGTATTAGCTGTTTTAAAACATCCGGTGCAAGGTGACTTACATAACGTAAAACAAGCTGACGTACCATTTTTCCATGAAAGACGTGCTTTAGCTTTCCGTGAACAAACAAATATTCCGGAGCAAATGGTGAAGAAATATGAAGGAGAAATTCCAGAGTATACAGAGTCACTCAAATTAGCATTAAAAACTCAAATGAATTCATTTTCTGAAGATAATTCACCTTTTGCGGTTCGTAGTCTAGAAACATTAGAGCAGTTAAAAAAAGACTACAAACTTTAAAAAAACAAAACGACCAAATTACATACTGTGCAATTTGGTCGTTACTGTGTACTCACTTTCTTTAACACTTTTGAAAAATCAACGAGTTCCCCTAATGTTGGCGGTGCTGGTTTCACTAAATACTCTTTATCTTTTTCTACTAATTTAAAAATATTATACGTCGTCATCGCATCATCTAGCGCACAATGATGCTTACCCGTCCCTGCTTTTCCATACGCCTCAATTGCTTTCCACAATCCTGTTTGATTTCTCTCCCCAAAAAACTTCTTATACTCAAGTGATAAATCACGACACTGTCCTAAGAACGGAAAGTCTACTCTCGCCATTTCACAATTATGTTTCAACACTTTCATATCCATATTTCCCCACGTAACAATGGTCGGTTTACATCTCTTTTCATATTCTGCAAGTTTTTCAACGAGTTCTGGAAACGAAATTCCTTTATCTACGACTTCTTGTTTAATTCCTAAAAATTTCTTACATCGATCCGTTAAAGAAGGAAAAGTTTTCGGTCTAACATGAGCTGAATACGTGTCTTCTACCTTACAACCAACAACCGAGACGAGTCCTACCTCAATAATCTCCGGGAAAAATCCTTTTGGTTTTTTTCTGTGCTGGGGCATCGTAAACTCAAAATCCAAAAATAAAAATCGTTGTTCATCCATACGATCCCTTCCTTATCATCTTTGTCATTCCTTCCTCTTTGACACTCCTACACGAACAAGCTCGAATGCTAATTCCATTTTAAATATTCAGATTGGATGTATCTTATATATATGTCAAATGCCCACAAATATTTTTAAAAATAAGAAAAAATGACCAATGCAGAAAATATGACAAAATACCCCCTCTCATTTACATCCTCCATTTTTCTACTTTATAATGACTTTATGTGTGTTTCTTCGAGAACATTTTTGACACACTAAGAAAAGTGAATGAAAGGAGATGAGAGTTTTGCACGAAACAACGCAAGAGCTCGCAAACTGGCAGTATTATTTTGCTATCGCAGTCTTTTTAATTACATATGCCATTATTATTTCTGAAAAAATTAATCGCGCTGTCATCGCACTTCTTGGCGCAGCACTCATGGTAATTATGGGGGTCGTTGATTTACACAACGCCTTTACGAAACATATTGAATGGGGGACGATTACGCTACTCATCGGTATGATGATTCTGGTGAATATTACGAGTAAATCGGGTGTCTTCCAATACGTTGCCATTAAAGCAGCAAAAGGAGCACAAGGAAATCCAATTAAAATTTTAATTTCACTTTCCTTACTTACTGCACTTGGTTCCGCATTTTTAGATAACGTTACAACTGTACTTCTTGTTGTTCCAGTTACTTTATCTATTACGCGCATACTGCAAGTAAATCCTGTTCCTTATTTACTTTCTGAAATTATTTTTTCAAACATTGGAGGAACAGCAACATTAATTGGTGATCCACCTAACATTATGATTGGTTCTGCAAATAAGCATTTAGATTTCAATGCTTTCTTGTTCAACTTAGCACCTATCGTAATCATTATTATTGCAGTTACAGCAGTAATACTTTACTTCATGTACCGTAAACAATTAATTGCTGATCCTGTACAAGTTAAAAAATTAATGAGTTTAGATGAAAAACAATACATTAAAGATCCAGTATTAATGAAAAAATCTTTAACAGTACTTGGACTTACAATCGTAGGTTTCATGACTCATTCGATCTTCCATGTTGATGCAGCTATCATTGCTTTAACTGGTGCTACTGTACTTATGTTAATCGGTGTGAAAGAACATGAAATTGAAGAGGTATTCGCAAGTGTAGAGTGGGTAACAATCTTCTTCTTCGCAGGACTATTCGTACTTGTTGGAGGACTTATTGATATCGGCCTTATCAAAATGTTAGCTCAAAAAGTAATTGGCATAACGGGCGGAGATATTTCTTATGCGTCTATCCTTATTTTATGGGTATCTGGTATCGCCTCTGCAACAATTGATAACATTCCATTCGTTGCAACAATGATCCCACTTATTAACGATATGGCAGTTGGGCTAGGTTTATCACCGTCTGATGCACAAATCGACGTATTATGGTGGGCATTAGCATTAGGTGCTTGTCTAGGTGGAAACGGAACATTAATCGGAGCTTCTGCTAACGTAATTGTTGCAGGTATCGCAAGCCGCGAAGGACATAAGTTTAGCTACATGGACTTCCTAAAAGTTGGTTTCCCAATTATGATCGTTTCATTAATCATTTCTCATATTTATATTTATTTACGCTACCTTATGTAGTAAAAAAAGGGCTGTCCTATGTGACAGCCCTTTTTTCTTGGTCAACGAAATATCACTTTACCAACAAAGAGCTGTTCCAAAACATCTTCGAAACAGCTCCCCGCATATATTTACTCGTTATATCTTACCGGCTCATTCCGAATAATAAATAAGTGAATCGGTAAGAAAACCGAAAATGTGATTGTATGAATAATTGTAAATAATATAGGGTTCGTTCCGTACCTGTCTAAAATAGCGTAGATGAGATAAATAGACAGCACAATCGATACAGCTGTTGCTATTAAATATAGAATTGGTACGAAGCTAAAAATGAAGCATGCGACATATATGCCGAATACTTTCCATCCTGCTTCTTCTTTCAAGAAGTCTGGTAATTTATCTTTCGCTAAATCCCCCCATATCTTACTATTTAAAAAAGGAATAAACGCAAGAGCACCGTCCGTGGCACCATCATTTTTCGCCATCGTGTACAGTGCAAAAGCCGTTAATAAATACGCAATAATTGCCCAAATCAATACAACAAGAATAAACGCAAAACTAAGAGCAAAGAAACCTGCTAGTACGCCTTGATCTTCCATCTTATCCTCTCCTCTCTACTCTCAACATATTTCGTTGCATTGCAAGTTATGTTTTAAAATTCAACCAAACTCTCTGTATAATAATAAGAGCAAGATAATTAGAGAGGAGAACGGACTTATGCATCCATTTGTACAAACATTACAAGAGCATTTCATAGCTCATAAAAACCTTGAAAAAGCAGAACCGATGGCACGTTATATGAAAAATCACTTCCCATTTCTCGGTATTCAAACTCCCGAGAGAAGACAGTTATTAAAAGACGTTATTCAAATACATACTCTCCCAGATCCAAAAGATTTCCAAGTTATCGTACGTGAGCTTTGGGATTTACCAGAACGTGAATTTCAGGCAGCAGCACTTGATATTATGCAAAAATATAAAAAGCATATAAACGAAACTCATATTCCCTTCTTAGAAGAACTCATTGTCACAAAGTCTTGGTGGGACACTGTTGATAGCATCGTCCCTACATTTTTAGGTACTATCTTTTTAAAACATCCTGAATTAATTTCTGCCTACATTCCAAAATGGATCGCATCAGATAACATATGGTTACAACGGGCCGCTATTTTGTTCCAGCTAAAATATAAACAAAAGATGGATGAAGAACTTCTTTTCTGGATTATTGGACAACTACATTCTTCAAAAGAATTTTTCATTCAAAAAGCGATTGGTTGGGTCCTTCGTGAATATGCAAAAACAAAGCCCGATGTCGTTTGGGAATACGTGCAAAATAACGAGCTTGCCTCGCTTAGTAAACGTGAAGCAATTAAGCACATTAAACAAAATTACGGAATAAATAACGAAAAATTAGGCGAGACTCTATCATAGATAGACGCGTTCCTCTATTGAGATTTAAAAAAGAACGTGTTAGAATATGTTCATTATTATTAATATAAGTAGCGATGACGGACTTATAAGTACTTGCACAAAAAGCGATTCAGGGATAGTGAAAGCCTGAAGTTGCAAGGAAACGGCAGTCTCGAGCAATACGTGATAAAGTGGATGCACCTTTTGTGTATCAACTAGGGTGGAACCGCGGGCAAACGCTCGTCCCTAGGCAATTAAGCCTTGGGATGAGCGTTTTTTTATGTTTTTCAAAGCATATACTGCTCGTTTCATAAGTACCAGAGCACGTCATCGCCAATACGTTAACTTTCAAAAGGAGGATTTTATTATGTATTCAATGGAACAAGTTGTAAACTTAGCAAAACATCGCGGTTTTGTTTTCCCTGGTTCTGAAATTTACGGTGGTCTTGCAAACACTTGGGATTACGGTCCACTTGGAATCGAATTAAAAAATAACGTTAAAAAAGCTTGGTGGAAAAAATTCATTCAAGAATCTCCATACAACGTTGGTTTAGACGCAGCTATTTTAATGAACCCAAAAACTTGGATCGCTTCTGGTCACGTTGGTAACTTCAACGATCCAATGATCGACTGTAAAAAATGTAAAGCGCGTCACCGTGCTGACAAATTAATTGAAGATGCATTAGATGCAAAAGGCATTGAAATGGTTGTTGATGGTCTTACTTTCGACCAAATGGCTGACTTAATGAAAGAACATGAAGTAAAATGTCCTGATTGTGGTAGTGAAGAATTCACTGAAATCCGTCAGTTCAACTTAATGTTCAAAACTTTCCAAGGTGTGACAGAGTCTAGCACGAACGAAATCTTCCTTCGTCCTGAAACAGCACAAGGTATTTTCGTAAACTTCAAAAACGTACAACGCTCTATGCGTAAAAAGCTTCCATTTGGTATTGGCCAAATCGGTAAGAGCTTCCGTAACGAAATCACACCTGGTAACTTCACATTCCGTACACGTGAATTCGAACAAATGGAACTTGAATTCTTCTGTAAGCCTGGTGAAGATTTAGAGTGGTTCGCATTCTGGCGTGAAACTTGTAAGAACTGGTTACTTTCACTTGGTATGACTGAAGAAAGCATGCGTCTTCGTGACCACGGTGAAGAAGAGTTATCTCACTACAGTAACGCAACAACTGATATTGAATTCCGATTCCCATTCGGTTGGGGCGAACTATGGGGCGTAGCATCTCGTACAGACTTCGATTTAAAACGTCACATGGAACACTCTAATGAAGACTTTAACTATATCGATCCACAAACGAATGAGCGTTACGTACCGTACTGCATCGAGCCATCTTTAGGTGCTGACCGCGTAACATTAGCATTCTTATGTGATGCATATGAAGAAGAGCAATTAGAAAACGATTCTCGTACAGTTCTTCGTTTCCACCCTGCTTTAGCACCATACAAAGCAGCAATTTTACCATTATCTAAAAAGCTATCTGAAGGTGCTACTGAAGTATTCGCAGAATTAGCTAAAGACTTCATGGTAGACTTTGATGAAACTGGTTCTATCGGTAAACGTTACCGTCGTCAAGACGAAATCGGTACACCATTCTGTATCACTTATGACTTCGACTCAGTTGAAGACAAAGCTGTTACAGTACGTGACCGTGACACAATGGAACAAGTTCGTATGCCAATTAGCGAACTAAAAGGTTTCTTAGAGAAGAAAATCCAGTTCTAATTATAAGAAAAAGAGGCAGCTCATGAGAGCGCCTCTTTTTTACTTTTCACGTTTTTCTTTAATTGCTACTGTACATCGTGATATGCATAGTAAATCATCATTTTCATCAATGATACGCACATCCCAAACCATTGTTGAATGTCCTCTATGTATCGGTGTCCCGATCGCTGTTACAATTCCATCTTTCTTTGAGCGAATGTGGTTTGCATTAATTTCTAGACCGAAACAAATACATTTCTCTTGATCAATTAAATTATATGAACCGACACTTGCTACTGTTTCTGCTAATGCAAGGGATGCACCACCATGTAAAAATCCAAACGGCTGATGCGTACGCTCATCTACAGGCATCGTAGCAACCACCTTATCTTCTGTCATCTCTAACAACTCAATTCCAAGTGAATCCATTAAAGTTTTTGCCATCTCGTTTCCCCCTTCTCTTACTTTAATCGAATGTATAATTTTACCTATTTATTTTCAAACTACTTATAACACTTATATAAGGAGGTTTCACCTAAATGAAACAGAAATTTTGTATATTACTGCTTATGTTCTCCTTGCTGACTATTGTACCAAATTGTGCACTAGTAGCCAAAGCATCCAACCTGACAATCGATGTTCAGACTGTAACACAAAAAGGTAAGAAACCTTATATAGAATATCAAATTAACAGACCTTCGTTTCATAATTTTTCAGATTCTAAATTTCAAAATAAGCTCAATTTCTATTACAAAAAATCTACTGAAAAATTTAAAACAAAATTAGAAAAAGACGCAAAAAAATATTATAAAGAAACAGAAGGATCTAGCACACCATTTCATCCGTACGTGGCGAATGTTGATTATAAAGTCTCCTTAAATAAACCACCTCTCCTCAGCCTATATTTGAATTACTATCAATATACAGGCGGAGCACACGGTCTTTATACATGGAAGGCAAACACATTTGATTTAAACGAAAAAAAGCTACTACACTTAGACGATTTATTTCAACAAGAAGAGAAATATAAAGAAGTAATCCGCGCTGAGATCGTAAGACAACTTAAACAAAATGAAAGCATTTATTTTCCCGATGCAACTGAAAAGGTCATGAGCACGAAAAAGTTTCACTTCTTTTTAGAACCGGACAACCTCGTCATTTATTTCCCTTTATATGAGATTGCTCCTTATTCAAGCGGAATTCCTCAATTTCGTATTCCGTATACGTTGCTAAGAGAGTATTTGAAGCCTTCTTATCAAAATATTTTAATTGACAACAAGTAAATATTTTCGCTACGATAATGTTAACCTAAAAACAACAGGAGGTTAACATTATGAGAAGATTTCATGTTTTAGATTTAGCATTAGCTGCCATGTTCGTTGCTCTTATGGCCATTGGTGCAAACATTGTATCTTGGGCACCATTCTTACAAGTAGCGGGCATCCCATTATCTATGCAACCATTTTTCGCAATTTTAGCAGGGCTTCTTCTTGGAAGTAGACTTGGCGCATTATCAATGACTGTTTATATGTTTGTTGGAGTAGCAGGTGCGCCAATCTTTGCTAACTTCAAAGCTGGATTTGGAGCACTGTTAGATCCTACTGGTGGCTTTATTATCGCATTTATTATCGTTGCTTACGTATCAGGAAAACTCGTAGAACAAAAGGAAAAACCAACATTCAGTACTTTTGCAATTGCCTCTTTCACAGGAATCATTTTAACTTATATTATCGGTACTACTTATATGTACGGGGCAGTTAATCTCTTCATGGGTGGCAATATGAGCTATAAAGCTGCTTGGATGATTATGATGTGGTTCGCAGTAAAAGATATTGCATTTACAATTATCGGTGCCATTATCGCACCTCGCATATACTATGCTGTACGTCGTTCCGCTTATCAGCATTCTCATTCGACGATTTCATAATAAAAAGAGTTATCTTACTATGTTAAGATAACTCTTTTTTGTTTTTCGACAATATACGACACATATTAAAAATGATTTTTGTTATGCTAATTCAGCAAATTAGATATTTTGCACATCTAATTAGAACAATATTTTGGAGGAAAATCAGTGAATCTATCAAAAAATACACTTATTAAAGTAAGTGTCGGAGTACTATCTTTATTTTTCATACTAGGTATGAGTATCGGTTACAAATTATATGGAAATAGTGAGTTAGGAATGTCATATACCTTTGGAAACGGCCTAGCATTTTTCTTTTTAATTCTTACTATAGTTAGTTTATGCGCGGCTTTAATCTTTATTGTTATTGGGTTAATTAAGAAAGTACGAAAATTACCAGTAAAAAAATCTTTAATAACATCGTTAATACTATTTCTAACAACTGTTATATCCGTCATCGTTCTTCTCTTTACGATAACAAAAGTAACAAATATGGAAGAGGAGTATCAAGCTCTTCAAGCCCAAAAGAAAAAAGAAGCTAATTACTTAATTGCCGCAGCATCTTTTTATAATAATATAAACACCTTTAAATATGCAGCATCTTACGTATTATCCGAGTATTCAACTACATGGTCAAGCGCAATAGATAAAAGACAGGACTTCAATAATGCACTAAGTTCTAAGAGAACAGAAATTGACGGAATGATTACAAGCGTTGATACGTTTTATAACAATATGGGAAATGATTTAAAGTTAGTCTCTGAAGCTGCAAAAGAACAGCCTAATAAATATAAAGAAACCTATGAAGAATATAAAAAAATATATGGGATTATCACTGCGCTTAACGAACAGGCCCAATCTCCAAGTGGCAGCTTAATTTCATTTAATCAAAACGTTAATGCATTGATTCAGGAATACAAAAAAGCAGCTGGTAATATTAATATCGCTATTACTGATGAAATAAAATCCAAAGCTGATGAGCTAAAGCCTACTGATCAAAAATAAAGACACTCTCTCCAGAGTGTCTTTTTTCTCAAAAAAATCCCCTTTAGATTAAGCAGTAAATACGTTCCTTTACCGCTCATCCAACAGGGGATTATATCACTATATTAAGACTGTTGCTTCGTGTGTTCTTCTAAAATTTTCTGCATCATTGGAACCATTTCATCACGTAATTCTGGGTGTTGCAGGGCCATTTCGATTGTCGTTTGAACGAATCCTAACTTTTCACCTACGTCGTAGCGCTTTCCTTCGAAATCGTAAGCGAATACACGTTGAATTTCGTTTAAGTTTTGGATTGCATCTGTTAACTGAATTTCACCACCAGCACCAACATGTTGCTGTTCTAAGAACATGAAGATTTCAGGTGTTAAAACGTAACGTCCCATAATTGCTAAGTTTGAAGGTGCTGTACCTGCTGCTGGTTTCTCAACGAAATTACGAACTTGGTAACGACGTCCTTCTTGCTCTAATGGATCGATAATTCCATAACGGTGTGTTTCATTTTCTGGAACCGTTTGTACACCAATAACAGAAGAAAGCGTTTTATCATATTCTTCAATTAATTGACGTAAACATGGTTTTTCAGCTTGAACGATATCATCACCTAATAAAACAGCGAATGGCTCATCACCGATGAATTTACGTGCACACCAAACAGCATGCCCTAATCCTTTTGGTTCTTTTTGACGGATATAGTGAATATCTACCATTTTTGAAGAAGCCTGTACTTTTTCAAGTAACTCATACTTTTTCTTTTCTAATAAGTTTTGTTCTAACTCAAATGCATTATCAAAATGATCTTCAATAGAGCGCTTCGTTTTACCAGTAACGATAATAATATCTTCGATTCCTGATTTTATTGCTTCTTCTACAATGTATTGGATAGTTGGTTTATCTACTATCGGTAACATTTCTTTTGGCATTGCTTTTGTAGCTGGTAAAAAACGTGTTCCTAATCCAGCTGCTGGGATTATCGCTTTTCTTACTCTTTTCATCACAAAATACCCTCTCTTCTGTCAGAATCAATAACGATTATTTCCTTACATAGATCAAAAGGGAGGTTTCACTCCCTTTTGTTCTCCACTACTTAAAATTACTTTATATTATAAACGATTCATAATATCTTCTTTAATAGTAAGTAACTTTTGTTCACTATTTTGTAAAGAATTATCTTGAACTCCGAAGTAGAACTTAATCTTCGGTTCAGTTCCAGATGGGCGTAGGCAGAACCAAGAACCATCTTCTAATTGATATTTTAACACATTTGATTTCGGTAAGTGAATCTCTTCTTTATGTCCATCTTGTAAAGATGTAACGATACTCGCTTTATAGTCTTCAACTGCTACAACTGTTAAGCCAGCTACTTCTTTCGGAGGATTTTCACGGAATGTTGCCATCATTTCTTGGATTTGTTCCGCTCCATCTTTTCCTTTTAGCGTTAACGATACAAGATCTTCACGGAAGAAACCATACTTCTCAAATACTTCTAATAAGCCATCGTATAACGTTTTTCCTTGTGACTTGTAGTATGCAGCTACTTCACATGCGAATAGAACAGATTGTACTGCATCTTTATCACGGCAGAATGGACGGATTAAATAACCGTAGCTTTCCTCATAACCAAATTGGAATTCGTATTGTCCGCTTTCTTCATACTGTTTAATTTTTTCACCAATAAATTTAAATCCAGTTAACGTATCAACTGTATCTAAACCGTATGCTTTCGCGATTGTACGGCCAATTTCAGACGTTACGATTGTTTTTAATACAACACCGTTCTCTGGAAGTGTTCCGTTTTCTTTCTTTTGAGATAATAAGTAATCAAGCATTAATGCACCTGTTTGGTTACCAGTTAATACTTGGAACTCACCATCATGATTACGAACTGCTACGCCAAGTCGGTCTGCGTCAGGATCCGTTGCGATTAACACATCTGCGCCTACTTTCTCACCGTCACGAATTGCATACTCAAATGCTGCATGCTCTTCTGGGTTCGGTGATTTAACTGTAGAGAAGTTCGGATCTGGTAACTCTTGCTCTTTTACAACTGTTACATCTGTGAATCCAACTTCTTCTAAGCCACGGCGTACAGAAATATTTGATGTTCCGTGTAATGGTGTAAAGACGATTTTTAAGTCTTTCCCAACATTTTGTATCATTTCTTTATTAATGATGACATTGTTCAATTCTGCAGCATATGCATCATCTACTTCTTGTCCAATAATATGTAATAAACCGTCAGCTTTTAATTGCTCCACATTAGCAACCTCAACTGTTAACTCATCCTCTACTGCATCTACATAGCTAATTAACTCATCAGCTTCTTTTGGAGGCAACTGCCCACCATCTTCACCGTATACTTTATAACCGTTATATTCAGGCGGATTATGACTTGCCGTAAGAACGATTCCACTCACTGTATGTAAATGACGAACTGCGAAAGAAAGTACTGGCGTTGGACGTAAGCTTTCAAACACATATGTTGTGATACCGTGTGCACCAAGTGTAGCAGCTACTTCCATTGCAAATTCAGGTGATTTATGACGAGAATCGTACGCTACAACAACACCGCGCTTCTTCGCTTCTTCACCTAATTTTTCAATAAACGTCGCTAATCCTTGTGTCGCTTTACGAACTGTATATACATTTAAACGGTTCGTACCAGCACCAAGTTCACCACGCATACCACCTGTGCCGAACTCTAAATTTTTGTAAAAGCTATCCTCAATTTTCTTCTCATCTTGCTTCATGTTTTCTAACTGTTCTTTTAGTTCTGCGTCTAACTCTGCATATGAAAGCCAGCGACTAAATTCTTGTTTCCAATTCATACTTCTATCTCCTCTCGCTTGTCATACCTTTATTATATGAAAAAAACAACCTGTATCTCAATATTTTTTACAATCTAACAGGATTTTACTAGGAATATTTGTATACACTATGGTTAAATACTCCACTAAAGGGAATGAGGATTATGCAAGAATGGGGCTTGTCAGAAGAGCTCAAAATACAAACAAAGCAAATGATTGAAATTGCTGAGAAAGAATTATCCATTATGAGGCAAGCAATTGATAAAGAAGATGAATGTATTTTGTGCAAAATGGAAGATATTCATCATATGTTAGCCAATGTACAAACATTGGCAGCTACATACTATATTCAAGCGTATTTATCACCTTATACGGAAAGCTCACATTCTATTACAGCGACTGTCCAACATTTAAGCGCCCGAAAACACGGGGCTCTTATTATTGTGGAAAGAAACGAGCCACTTGACTCTCTCATTCAAACTGGAACAACATTACATGCTCATTTAACCTCACCGTTACTTGAATCCATTTTCTATCCAGGTAACCCTCTTCATGACGGGGCCGTTCTCGTTAAAAATAATCATATTGTTTCAGCTGCTAATATTCTTCCGTTAACGAAAAGCACAGAAGTTGATCCAGAACTCGGAACACGTCACAGAGCTGCAATTGGCTTATCAGAAAAAAGCGATGCCCTTATTTTAGTTGTCTCTGAAGAAACAGGTCGCACTTCATTCGCTTTAAATGGGACGTTATATACAATTTCTTTATAATAATGAAACGAGTTCATATGGGATAAGCCGACCATAGTCCCACCAATAAAAAAGGCTGTTCCAAAATATCGGAACAGCCTTCTCTTATGATCTTATTCTTCTCCGAAACGTTCAACAAGTGTTGCAAGTGTACGTACCATTGCACCTGTTGCTCCAGCTGGCCCTAAATCATGCGCTCCTGACATTTCAGATGTTCCAGCGATGTCTAAGTGTACCCATGGTGTATCCTCAGCGAATTCACCTAGGAATGTACCTGCCATAACCGCATGTCCTTCACGGCCTGGTGAGTTATTTAAATCAGCAAACTTACTGTTTCTCACGCGTTCTTTATCACGATCAAAAATCGGTAATTGCCAAATTGATTCATCTGTTTCCATAGATGCCTCTAGCACTTGCTCAAACAACTCTTCATTGTTTGTCATTGCGCCTGTCGTATGATTTCCAAGCGCAACAATTACACCACCTGTTAATGTCGCAACATCAATCAGATAGTTTGCACCTAGTTTTTTCGCATACGTAATTCCATCAGCTAACGCTAGGCGACCTTCTGCATCTGTATTTAATACTTCAATTGTTTTTCCGCTCATAGATGTGATTACATCGTCTGGCTTAAATGCTGTACCACTTACAACGTTATCAGTTGATGGAATAACAGCGATCACATTTTGCTCTGGGCGAAGTTCACCGATAATTTCCATCGCACCTAATACAGCAGCAGCGCCGCCCATATCACCTTTCATACCGACCATGCCTTCACGTGGTTTTAATGAATAACCACCTGTATCGTATGTGATTCCTTTTCCAACGAATCCAATGACATCTGTCCACTCTTCTTTTCCTTTATAAATAAGAGCGATCATTTTTGGTGGTTCAGTAGATCCTTGGTTTACTGCAAGTAACGCACCCATACCAAGGTCTTCCATCTCTTCTTTCTCAAGAACTTTATAATCCATATCATACTTTTCTGCTAACTCAACAGCATACTCAGCAAGCTTTGTTGCTGTTAATACGTTTGGCGGCATATTTACAAGTGTACGAGCTGAATTTGTTGCACGTCCATGTACGTAGCCAACTGTTAATGCAGCTTCAATTTCTTGTGCATCTTCTGCTGTAATAGCCGTGAACTTCTCTAACTCCACACGTTCCTTTTTATCTGATTTATACGTTTGTAACTCATATGTACCAAGACCTTGTACCTCTGCTGCAATGTGAGCTACATCAATCGCGTCTAATTTCTCTGTTACGAAAGAATCAAGCAAGATTGCTGCATCTTGTACTTTCGCTGCTTGTAACGTTTTGAACGCCTTACCAAGAGCCGCACGTAATGTTTCCGTCGTATACGATTCTTTCTTTCCTAAACCAACGAAATAATAACGTTTCACATTTGTTTTCCCTAAACTATGTACTTTCGAAATAGCTTTCTTCTTCGTAGAAAGTTCTTTCTCTTCTAATAAAACTTGTAATTGTCCTTCAAACGCTTTGTCCAGTTCTTGTACAAAACTACTCGTTTTCTCTTCTTCAAATAAGGCAACGATTACCGCTTCATGGCTTGCTAATTCTTTTTGTACTTGAAACATGTTCAGACCCCCTAAATTTCTCTACTCTGCCTTTATTATAACTTTATTTTCGATAAAATGCGACAATTCTAACTTCTGTTACATCCTATATAATCCATATTTCTTCTATATAAAATTAAAAAAGTCTAGCGTAATTACCACTAGACTATCTTTGTTTTAAATATTGACCGCGAAACACTTGCATCGTTTCGTCTTGATTTAACATCGTTAACTCTTCCTCTGAAAACTTACCATCTCCAACTTTCACTACATATACATTTACTTTTTTCTTACCCCATTGGCTATAAACATCTTTCACCGTATCATAGTACAAATCAAGACGGTTTCCTTTTATTGCACCGCCCTTATCAGCTACTACACCATATCCATAACCTGGTACGAATAAAATTGTTCCAATTGGGAATACGCGCAAGTCAGCTGCGATTGTGGAATATAAATCCCTTTTCACCTTAACACCTGAATATGTAATACCATACTCCGGATGTCCCGGCCTCTTACCAGTTGACTCAATTCCTGACGTATAACCTGTTGCAGTCATTTCAATTGAACGATATTTAGACCAGTCTTTCGCCTGCTCTAAAGCATTTATCACTTCTTTACTCGGAGCAACATTTCTCTTAATTTCTGCTGCATGTACTTCTTTTGCACTCGTTCCCTCATATTTCTTTACAATCTCTAATAAAGAAACTCCTGTGAAAGCATTCCATGTTACGCATAATGCGGATACAAGTAAACAAGTCATCATAATGCGAATACAATATCGTTTTAACATTTTTATATTCCACACTCCTTCATCGTTAATCATTCCCTATACGATGAAGGAATATGCAAAAAAATAATCTCCAAATGAATTGGAGATTAAAACATTTGATATCCGCTTTTCCGAAGTTTCTTAATTACGATTCCTGCTAATGCAGCACCTACTAAACCAGTAGATAAAATAAACATATCTGCTTGTCCTAAATGCGATACACTTGTCCCAAATGAAGAAAATGTTTCTTTTGGCTTTGCAAAATAATCCCACACACTCGCCTTATTAATAATAAGTATACAAACAATCGGATACACAATAACCATTACCCACGTAGCTCGCAATATCATGTTGAGTAAAAATCCAATTCCAAAGAACAAAATGAAAAATAACATCATTGAAATAAGTAGTACTGGTATACTCACTCTTTCTCCCTCTCCTTCGCATGCGCCGTAAATACGTGATAGGCGGTATAACCAAATTGCTCTCCTGGGTCTAATGTTTTGTTCATCTCAAGATGTAGTTCTGATCTTCCTTCAAACAAATATTTAATAAGTAGAGACGTATTCGGATCATCCGCAATCGTATCTGGATGTAAAAATGCTACTTCAGACAATTCTTTCTCCTGTATAATAATGTTTTCTCCTTCAGGCTCCAAAAGGAAAATAATCATATTATCACTAATCTCATTGCGAATCACGCCCGATCGAACACCAATGATCCCCTTCACATGAGCGACAATGCCTGTCTCTTCTAACACTTCACGTTTCACAGCTTCATCTACCGTCTCACCTTCATTTACAAAACCAGCCGGCAAAGACCATTTCCCCTTTAATCCACTGTATTTTTTCTTAACGAAGAGCCACCTACCATCTTTTGTAGCAACTAAACCACTAACAGCTAGCCATACTTTTCCTCGTTTCTCCATGATGCATTACCCTCCTCTACCGGAACGGACAGAATATTCTTTCTTTTTTTATATATTATACTATATTTTTTAAATGAAAAAAGCAGAAACAGCTCTTCGCCGTTTCTGCTTTTTCTACTATATATTAAAAGAACTTTAATTTACCTTTTTTAAGAACTAATAAAGGTCCACCTAATAGGAATAGGTAACGGTTATCGATTACTTTCTTCATGAAGGAAGCTTTCCAACCTGTTAACTTTTTGCCCATAACAACGCCCATTGCATCGTCATGACCTAAAGAACATACAGATCCTTTATTATCGAATGCGAATTTCTTCATTTCGCCCCTGCCGCGAACTAACACAGTTAAGTTGTGTGCAATGTTGTAACCTTGTTGAATTGCGATTTGTGCTGTTGGTGGGTATGGACGGTTAATTTCTTCGTTAATGATTAACGCTGCGTCACCAACCATGAATACCTCTTCGTATCCTGGAGCGTGCATGTACTCATCAACTTTTACACGTCCGCGCATTGCTTCAAAGCCAGACTCTTCTACAATACCATTACCACGAACACCTGCAGCCCAAACTACTGTTTCAGACTTAATTAATTCAGTATCATCGCCATTTGCAACGATAATACCTTCTTCAGTTGCTTCTTTAATTGCTGTACCGATGCGGAATTCTACACCTTTTTTCTCAAGTTGTTTCACAGCGTATTCTACTAATGCCGGATCGAAACCTGGAAGTGCTGTTGGAGCAGCTTCTACACAGATGATACGTGCTTTTTCACGTGGCACATTGTACTCTTTGCAAAGTTCAGGAACACGGTTCGCAAGCTCACCTACGTATTCGATACCAGTAAATCCAGCACCACCAACAACGATTGTTACTAGCTCATCGCGTTGTTCAGTTGCATATTTAGCGAAACTAGCTTCCATATGCTCACGAATTTCACGAGTTGCATTAATGTTAGCGATTGAGAATGCATGCTCTTTTAATCCTGTAATTCCGAATGTTTCTGACTCGAAACCAAGACCGATTACTAAGTAGTCATACTCTAACTCGCCGTCTTTTAAGATAATGCGTTTTTCAGCAGCTTTAATTTCTACTACTGTATCTTGTACAAAGTTCACTTTATTTGTATCAATAACGTCTTGAATATCTAGACAGATTTTTTCATCTTGTAATGTACCAGCTGCGCTCTCATGTAACCAAGTCGCTTGGTAGTGATAGCTGTTGTTGTTTACTAACGTAATTTCAGCCTCATTTACAGATAATGCTTTTTGCAGACGAACAGTCGTAATCATCCCGCCATAACCTGCACCTAAAACTACGATTTTTGGAGTCTTCACCAAATCACAACCCTTTTCTTTATATAATAGTAATGAAAAATAATACCAAGTACTAAAAACTCTATTTGTCAAGAATGTGGAATTTATCACATTCTATATCATAACAAAACGCAGTCAAAAAATCGTACGAATTTTGTCATAGAAATTTAACATAATACTTCCCTATATTAGTCGGTTTTATTCCAGAATTCAAGCGTCTGGAGAATTATCAATATTTTAAAATAACATAGCGTTTTCAAGGGTTTTTCAGCCTTTTTTTCATGTATTTTCCTTTCACCATATTTTATACAATTAAAAAAGCATCTATGCGAAAACTTACACACAATTCAGTCGTTTTCAGAAGTATTATGAACTCAAATATGCTATCATTTATTTGAAAGTGTCATCATTTGCAGGATTTTCGTGTACATATGAACAATATATGAAATCAATATCAAAATTCCATCTATAGGGGGAATGAAAGTGGCAGAAAATCAAAAAGTTTACGACATAACAATTATTGGTGGTGGTCCAACAGGACTGTTCACAGCATTTTATGGCGGTATGAGACAAGCAAGTGTAAAAATCATTGAAAGCTTACCTCAACTTGGAGGACAATTATCCGCACTCTACCCTGAAAAATACATTTATGATGTAGCTGGATTCCCGAAAGTGCGCGCACAAGAATTAGTTGATAACTTAAAAGAGCAAATGAAGAAATTTGACCCAACCGTTTGTTTAGAAGAAGCTGTTGATACGCTTGAGAAACAAGCTGACGGTATATTTAAACTTGTTACGAATAAGCAAACTCACTATTCTAAATCAGTTATTATTACTGCCGGCAATGGAGCTTTCCAACCACGCCGCTTAGAATTAGAAGGGACAGCAAAGTACGAAAAGAAAAACTTACATTATTTCGTTGATGATATGAATAAATTTGCTGGTAAGCGCGTCGTAGTATTTGGCGGCGGTGACTCAGCTGTTGATTGGACAATGATGTTAGAGCCGATCGCTGACAAAGTTACAATCGTTCATCGCCGTGATAAATTCCGTGCGCATGAACATAGCGTAGAAAGCTTAATGAATTCTCGTGCAGAAGTAAGCACACCATACGTTCCAGTAGAACTCATTGGTGATGACAAAATTGAACAAGTCGTTCTTCAGCATGTAAAAACGGAAGAAAAAATTATCATCGATGTCGATGACGTAATTGTAAACTACGGCTTCGTTTCCTCTCTTGGCCCAATTAAAAACTGGGGATTAGATATACAAAAAAACAGCATTCTTGTGAACTCAAAAATGGAAACAAATATTCCTGGCATTTACGCTGCTGGTGACATTTGTACATATGAAGGAAAAGTAAAACTCATTGCTTGCGGCTTCGGTGAAGCACCAACAGCAGTAAACAATGCAAAAGCTTACTTCGATCCAAACGCAAAACTTCAACCGATGCATAGCTCTAGTATGTTTTAATATAGAAATGAAAAGAACTCCTTTTACATGAAGGAGTTCTTTTGTTATTGTGCTACCGTATCCTTCCAAAATATGTTACAATAAAACGAGAACAAACGTTCTAATTCAAGGGAGGAATTTTTAATGATAAACGAACCTATTATCGTAAAAAAAGAAGCTTTCCAAGCAATCGGCGTTTCGATTACGACGACAAATGAAATAGAGGCATCTACTGAAGGAAAAATTCCAGGGCTTTGGAACCAATACTTCCAAGAACAAATTATGCATCACATCCCAAATCAACAAACGAAAGAAACACTCGCTTTCTACTCCAATTACGAATCAGATGAAACTGGTACATATCAATTTACAATCGGTATGCCCGTTTCTTCATTAGAAGACGTGCCTGAAAATATGACAACTTTAACAATACCTGCTGCTACTTATGCGGTATTTACAACGAGAAAAGGACCAGTTGCTGAAGTCATTTGCGAGGCTTGGGAATATATTTGGAAATGGTCAAAAGAAAACAAACGTGCTTTTACAACAGACTTTGAGCTTTATGATGAAAGAGCGTTAGATCCAAACAACGTTCAATTGGATATTTATATTGCATTAGCCTGAACGACAAAAAAGAAGATACCATTTGGTATCTTCTTTTTTGTCGTTAAATAGCCACTGTGCAAATTCATTATTATTGTCTACAATGAAAAAGTGCAGTATAGAAATATTAGAAACTGTATAAAACGATTGTTAACAGGTTTTTTAGTTTAAATTTGTCACATAGAAAGGAAGCAATATGGAGGAACTACAACAAAATAAATCTGCTTTAGAGGGAAGCGGAAAACCGTTATTAAAAAATACGAATTTCCTTTTTCTTTGGGCAGCTACACTCTTTTCAAGTTTTGCTTTAGCCTTTTTTACTTTTTCACAAACGTGGTACATAGCAAAAACATTAAACCTTGAGGCTTCACTCGGTGTTGTTTTCGTAGCTCTTAGTGTTCCAAGGCTTATTTTTATGATTATCGGCGGCGCTGTAGCTGATAAATTCCCGAAAAAAAACATTATGTTTTATTCTAATATTATTCGTGCTATTCTCGTCGCGACCATTCTTACATGGTTCATCGTAGGTGATGTAACACTATATACATTTGCTTTATTCGCTTTATTCTTTGGACTTGCTGATGCTTTTTTCTGGTCAGCTGATGGATCTATCTTGCCTGAACTTGTAGAAAAAAGCCGTTTAACACAAGCAAACTCACTTACACAAATGACAAACCAAGCATCGGTCATCTTAGGCCCTGTACTTGGCGGAATTCTTATCAAATTTACAAACTATGAAACGATTTTTTCGATCACAATTTTATTACTGATCGTCGCAGCCATACTCGTTCAAAAAATACAATTTACAATGCCAGAGCAGCAAAATACAGACAAAGGCATGTTCACTTCTATTAAAGAAGGCATTTTATACGTGAAGGAATCACCATTCCTTTCAACTTTCCTTCTTTGCAGCGCCTTTTTAAACTTATTTTTAATTGGTCCGATGCAAGTCGGTTTCCCGCTTTTCGTTAAAAATGTTCTGCACGGTGATTCGCTTCAATTTAGTTACTTAGAAGCATCTGTAGGTGGCGGAATGGCAATAGGCGCTGTCATTGTCGGTTTAAAAAATATTAATCGTAGACGCGGTATATTTTGCATTATCATGATGCTACTGTCTGGTGTATTCTTCTTATCCATCAACTTTAGCACTGTACTTTGGCAAGCGTTATTAGCTGGCATGTTTTACGGTATTACAATCGCAATGGCTATCGTTCCGCTTATGGCGATGATTCAATCGACAGTAAAAGAAGAAATGATGGGACGCGTAATGAGTCTACTTATGCTATCATCAATGGGCTTTATCCCGCTTTCTTATGCATTCACATCAATCGCACTTGCAATAGGAATTCCAATCGTAACTGTTATGAAAAGCGGTGCAATCGCCGTTATCGTTTTCGTACTCTTTGTAGCGGTTCGTGTTCCAGTTGTAAGAAAGTTTGATTAACTACTTGGTGTAGCTTTTGAAAAAAGTCTGATTATTTATAATAAAGATCGATAATTTATAATAAAGTTTGATTAAAAATCCTGTGTTGATATGCAGGATTTTTTCTTGTTCCACAAACGGGCCATTTTCTTGAGTAACATTTTAATGAAAATAATTATGGAGCAAAAAAATTGTGAAGATTTTCCCTTAAACTAAAGGGTTGTAAAGGGGGAAATCTAAATGGTTATAAATGCTCAAACAAACAGTAATTCGGTAATTTCTTTAAACCTTGGTATTATTTAGATCCTAATACCATTTATCGGTTTTTTTGGTGGTTTAGGAGTTGTAGTTGCTAGAAAAGCGACAAAAGAAATTGTAGAAAAAAATCAAAGTGGTAGTGGATTAGCTACTTCCGGTTTAATTTGTAGTGTGGTGGGAATTATCATTCAAATCTTTTTATTACTCAGTATTCTCGTTTTCTATTCTTTAAGAATTGTAGGATATCTTATTAAACTAAAGGGCCAGTCCTGCCATGGTTTGGGCGTTCAAAGCGTCGCAAACCATGAATAGGATTGGCTTACTATGGGGAGTAGTTTAGTGTTTTATTAATAATTTCTATTTTTTGCCACATGAAGAAATTCCTTAACCGCAGGAGAAGCATTTGCAATTGATTGACAAGCAAGTGCTACTTCACGGCTGTTTTCAATATTTAGTTTGCTGATTTTTATGTTTTGCTGTGTCTTTAAAAATAATTCTGGACCTATCGTAACGCCAAGTCCTTCCTGTACCATATTAGCGATCGTTGTACAGTCGTGTACTTCAAAAAGAATAGATGGTTTAATTTGCGCTTCTGCAAATAATTCCTCAACATGTGATTGGTACATCCCTGTTGGCATAATAAAGGATTCATACATTAAATCATTCATTTCTACTATTTCTTTAGAATGAAATTGATGATCAGGGTGATGAGCGACTACCATCTTGTCTTTAATCAAAGGAACCAAATCGAAATTTGGGTTTGATTTTCCTTTTACTACAAATCCAATGTCAATAATGCCTGAACCTAACCATTCCGTAATCTCTTCATAGGTTCCTTCGTAAAATTTAAATTCTATTTTAGGATGCTTTTTCCGGAATTTTGCAAGTAATTTAGGCAATAAGCAGGAAGAAGCACTTGCAAAAGTGCCGATACGAATAATACCTGTTTCCAAGCTTGTCATAAGCGCAATTTCTTGATTAATGACTTCCACTCTTTTCAATATTTCTCTAATATGCGGCAGAATTTTTTGTCCTATATCTGTAAGTGTTATTCCTTTTTTTCGATCACGAATTAATAAAGAAACTCCCCATTCAGATTCTAAACTCGCAACTGCATGACTCACGGCAGATTGGGTCATATTTAATGTTTCAGCAGTTTCTGTAAAGCTTCCTAGCTCAACCACTTTTGCAATGATTTCGTAGCGCACAATAGTCATGAGTAATTACTCATCTCCTTTATTAAAAACATCAATTTTACTTATGTTAACATGGAACATAAAATAAAAACAGTAGTTCAAATATAAGGAGATGTACAAATTGAAAAATAATATGAATCAACTAATCATCATACTTTTAGCTTTAGGGGCTTTTGTAACAGGAACAGCAGAGTTTGTTGTTTCTGGTATTTTAGAACTGATTTCTTTTGAATTAGATATTTCAATTTCAATGGCTGGTCAGTTGATTACGATTTATTCTTTATCTTATGCTATTGGAGCTTTGATCTTGGTCATGCTAACGTCTAAATTGGATCGTAAAAAAGTACTTTTATATGCTATCTCTATATTTATTCTAGGGAATCTAGTTGCATTTTTTAGCTATAATTTTGTCTTTCTTATGTTATCCAGAGTCATTATGGCGATGAGTGGAGGGTTATACATTGTTGTTGCCACCAATTATGCTGCGCAAATTGCAGTTCCAGAAAAAAGAGGTAGTGCTATGGCAACAGTCATTACAGGTTTCACTGTTTCATTAGTACTTGGAGTACCTATCGGAACATTTTTAGCTGGACATTTTGATTGGCATTATATTTTCTTAATTATTGCGCTTGGCACATTTTTTTTAATAATAGGACTTTACAAATTATTACCATCAATAAAAGGAAACCAACCGCTGCCATTTACACAACAGCTACAAATTATGAAAGATAAACGAGTCCTTACTGGTTTAATGACAACGATCTTTTGGATTTTAGGATATACGATGGTGTTCGCCTACATTGCTCCATTATTAAGTCATACTGCTGGTTTTTCTATAGAAATGACAAGTATCGCTTTATTTGTTTTAGGCACTTTTGCTTTTATTGGCTCACGCTTTGGAGGATATGCGGTAGACAGATGGGGACCTAATCGAACGATTTCATTAAGTTTATGTGTTCATATCATCTCTTTATTTGTACTAACATTTACACAGTATAGGGCAGTCGGTGTATTTGTCACACTAGCTTGTTGGGGAGTAGCAACTTGGACAACGACACCAGCAAAGCAGTTTTATCTGATTTCACTAAAACCACAATCCTCTGAAACAGTACTCAGTTTTAATACCGCCTTAATGAATGTTGGAATGATGCTAGGTTCTGCATTAGGAGGAATCATTATTCAGTATACAAATATAGTGAATTTAAGCTGGATTGGAGGATTATTCGGTATACTTGCACTTATTTTTATCAGATATTCTTTCTATTTAAATGGAAATTTTATGAATAGTCACCAATTTTAAGGATAAAAATACTCTCCAATACCAGCATTTCAAAAACTTGTTGAAGGTTTTGAAATGGGAAATCATCACCCACCTTTGCAGTTGTGAAGGGAGAGGAAATGTATATTAGAACGAACGTACCGAATATCAAGTTCGCTGTGCATTTAACGTCTTTTGTATTGAAGAAGAGAACAAGGAAACTTTCATTAGAGTATGACTAATAAGTATAGGATTTGATAAATATTTTAGTTATTCCATTAAAGTGCGCGATTGTGGAAGATCACAGGCATAAAATAATCAAACTTTTTTATAACAGATCTATACTAATTCACAAGAGAAGAATCCGTTTTGATCAATCTTTTTTCAAAACGGATTCCTTTTATTTAACGTAAAATACGAGTTTGAAAGGTAATTTTGATCAAACACTATTTTAAAGCCACACTTGGAGTCATGTATTATACGCATGACTCCTTTTTAAACGGATCAAATAACGGTATCCCCTTACTTCTTCTCACAGCTGCTCCCCATTCTAGTCCAACCTCTAAAAATAGATCCCGCACTGTACTATATAAAAGCGCCTTAACATTTTTACGGATTTCCCCGTATTTATACGCTCTCACAACACTCTTTACTCGCCAAATGAAATTTCCATACACTTCTTCATCAGCTAGTATTTGCTCCAGTAGCACACCTTGCTCTATTAACCCGCTCTTTTTATATGCAAGTTCCACCTTACTCCAAAGTATATTAATCTTTTTCGGATTACGCGTCATCGGCACAAGTGCGTATACAAAAGGCTTCGGTATATCATGACGGCAATACATCTCATCAAGCTCGTACGTTTCTTTTCTATTCTCTTTTATTTGTGGGATGTTTTTAGAAAAAATTGTTTCCCCCTCATTTTTTTGCTCATTTTTACTACAGCCAGCTGCATCATCCTCACTTTCACATGCGGACAGTTTCATACGGTCATCCATGCGGTCAATTGCAGATATAAGAAATACATATAAGTTCGCACTATATCCGCCGCGTTTATGTCTTTCTTTTGTTGCAACACGCTTTATAATTCCTAGTTCCTCTAACTTTGCAATTGAGCGGCGTACTGTACGAATACTCTTTCCAACATTTGTAGCAATCGTCTCCATTAAAGGGCAAGCAACTCCCACTGTTTTCTGTTTCTCATTCACTGCATACTTTCCTAGAAAATGAATAATAGTAGCATCCGTTTTATTTAATTGAAATCGATAGTACTTCAAAACTTGCTTTTGATATGTATTAAACTCTTCTTTACTTCGAAATTCACTATATGGTTTCATTAAATTATATAAGCTTCCCATTTTTATCACCTCATTTATAGGTAAGAGTCAGGAAGAGAAATTGGCGTGATAGTTAATATTTTTTATTGGAGATGAAAATATGATTGTAATCAGTGCTTGTTTAGGTGGCATCGCTTGTCGGTATGATGGAAATGACAATCTCGTTTCAAAAATAGAGGAGTTATTACAAAGAGAAGATACCTTACTTGTTTGTCCTGAAGTATTAGGAGGACTGCCAACACCTCGTCCCTCAGCTGAAATTATTGGTGGTAATGGCGATGACGTTTTGGATGGAAAAGCAAAAGTGATGACAAAAGACGGTGAAGATGTCACAGAAGCTTTCATGAGCGGTGCTTATAAAGCGTTAGAACAAATTAAGAATTTACATCCAGAATATATTATTTTAAAAGAACGTAGTCCATCTTGTGGTAGTTCTACGATTTACACTGGAGAATTTAACGGGAATAAACAAACTGGTTACGGGGTAACAACTGCTTTATTCAAAAGACACGGATTGAAAGTCATTTCAGAAGAGGATTTTGAGAAAGAAAAAAGGAATTGACCCTGTTCGTCAATTCCTTTTTCTTTCTTATTTCGCACCTAATTTTTCTTTCACTTTCGCAGGAAGCTCATCTTTCTTCACTTCTTCCCAAGCTGTTACACCTTTTTTATCTGAATGATATACACGTAGGAATGCATCTTTACGTAAGTTTTTTTGTGCAGTAAATTCTAATTCTTTCTCTTTACCTTCTTTATCAAAACCAGTTAATTTATATTGGTAATCTTTATATGGCGCTCCATTATCAGACTTACCATTATACTCTTTTCCATCTACTGTAATTTGAACGTAATACTCGTCTTTCCCCATACGATTTAAATCACAGCCAACTAATAGGCTTGCAAATACAACTAAAATACTAAAAAGTGCAATATATCTTTTCATTTCCTTCACCTCATGTGTTTTTCTTATATTGTTATCTTAAAGCCTAGGCTTTAAAGAAGAAATTCAAAAACATGACATGAACATTACACTTTTGTAAGATAATAATTATTTCTTCACTTTAGAAACCGTCATTCCGTCACCAATTGGAATAAGTACGGATTCTAAACTTGGATGTGTTGCTATTACTTCGTTAAACTTCTTCATAACTTCTGTATAACGTTTTTGTTTCGCACTTTCATCAACTACACTACCACCAGCTAAAACATTATCTGTAACAATTACCGCACCTGACTTAGCAAGCTGGATGCAGTATGTTAAGTAATTTTCATAATTCTCCTTATCAGCATCAATAAAGAAGAAATCAAATCGTTTATTACCAGCGGCTAGTTTTTCAAGACTTTGTAACGCAGCACCCGTCATATACGACACTTGTTTTCCAAATCCCGCTTTATGTAAATTACGATGCGCTACCTCCGCATATTTCTCTTCGAGTTCAAGTGAAGTTAACGTGCCTTCTTCTCCAAAACCTCTTGCAAGACAAATGCCGCTATACCCACCTAATGCACCTATTTCTAAAACATCTTTCGCCCCAGAAATGGAAACTAACATCGTTAACAGTTTCCCCGAAGAAGGCGATACCGATATCGGTGGCATTTCATTTTCTTTTATGGAAGCAATCACTTCATCCAAAAGTGCATCCTGATCACAAAACACTGAATCGATATAACGATTAATTTGTTTCATCATATCCAGTCCCTTGCTCTAGATTTTCCTTCTCATCTAACTTAGGCGCTTCTTCTGTTTCACTCTCATGTATTTCAAATAGTTGTGTAAATTCATTAATAACCATATCAATTGCCTTTAATTCCCCGATTAAAATTTGCTGAATAGACTGGAATTCTGGCTCACTTAACTGCTGTTTAATTGTCGCTCGTTTCAAATTCATCATTTCTAAAAAGGCAATCGCTCTCCCGCGGCGAAATGTTTTCGGTCCGCGATGATGAGATCCGTCTCTCCCTTTATGGCGCTCACCACGGTGGTGTCCTTCTTTCATGAACTTATCTTTTCTCATTTTAAGTCCCCCTTTGTATACAAATGTATACATTTGTTTTATTAATCAAAATTGTATACGTTTGTATACAAAATGTCAAAACAAAAGAAAAATCGCTAATTAGAAGGGAACCATTTAACTCCTTTCTAATTAGCGGTTCGGTTTCAATATGTGGAAAGGGATTTCTAAATGATGAAGGGAATATATATTTATTGTTTTCTAGCTTTTGAGAGGAGAAATAATATGAACCCTATTTTATTAGATGTTCCGTTACAAATAGAAACAGACAGACTCATTCTTCGAGCACCACTTCAAGCTGGTGAAGGGAATATAGTACAACAAGCTATTAAAGATTCCATTCGTGAATTAAAGCAATGGTTATCTCTATTCCAGTCCATTCCTACTATTGAAGAAACGGAAATTCTCCTGAGAAATGCGCATATAGATTTTTTGAAAAGAGAAAGCTTTCGCTATCTTATCTACCATAAGGAGACAAATGATTTCATTGGAACTGCTAGCCTTCACGGAATTGATTGGAAGGTTTTTAAATGTGAAATCGGATACTGGATTAACACCCAATTTAGTGGCAATGGATATATGTCAGAAGTAGTAAATGCGTTAATAAACCTTGGATTTCAGTTATTCAAATTTAGAAGGATTGAAATACGATGTGAACGCAATAACACGAAAAGTCGTGCAATCCCTGAAAAACTAGGTTTTGAGCTTGAAGGGATATTACGTAATGAAGATCTTACAGCTGACGGCAAACAACTAACTGATACTTGCATCTATGCAAAAATAAATTAGATTTAAATATTCGTTTTGCAACACATCTTAAGGTCGGGTTCTAAATTTGGAAGGCGACATTTTTGATTTTTTACGACAAAAAAAGACCTCCTTAACGATTTTATTTCATCGCTAAAAAGGTCTTTCTCTATTTCTGCTAAAAACTTAGCACTCTTCCGGCTTACCAGCATTCGTCGCTGTACGGAAAGATGATCCACATCCGCATGATGCGATTGCGTTTGGATTGTCGATTGTAAATCCGCCGCCAAGCATCGATTGTTTATAATCAATTTTTACTCCTTTAACAATTGGAGCACTTTCTGTATCGATAACAAATTCAACACCAAAAAACTCAAGAACTGTGTCGTCTTCTTTTGGTTCTACTTCAAATCCTAAGCCGTAAGAAAGGCCAGTACATCCGCCGCCATGTACAGCAAGGCGCACGTACTTCTCTCCATCTTCAGCATCTTTTAACATATCTTTAATTTGAAAAGCTGCTTGTTCTGTTACTTCAATCATGAAATACACCATCCTTTCTGTTCTCATTCTATTATACATCTTTACGCTTCTATCTTGTACTCATACACTCCGCGGCAAATTACTTCCGCTGGTCCTTTCATTAACACATTGCCTTCTTCTGTCCATGCAATCATTAAATCGCCACCAGCTAAATGAACTGTAATTTCCTTACCACGTTCCATTTTCCCATTTAAAATAGAGGCTACAACTGCAGCACACGCCCCTGTTCCGCAAGCTTGTGTTACACCAGATCCTCGTTCCCAAACGCGGAAGTTCATCTCTTCTTCATTCAAAATCTCGATGAATTCAACATTTACTCGCTCTGGAAACATTTCATGTGTCTCAAGGACTGGCCCAAGTGTTGTAAGTGGTGCTTGTTCTACATCATCCACAAAAATAACCGCATGCGGATTCCCCATTGAAACAGCTGTAAATGCGTAACGATGATTATTGTATAAGAAGTTTTCACGAATAAATGGTGTTTCACCTTCACCAAGCATCGGTATTTCTGCACGTGTTAAACGCGGCGCTCCCATATCGATTTTCGCTAATGTAACTTTCCCTTCTTCTACCGTTACCTCCGCCGTTACAATGCCAGCTAACGTTTCAATTGTGAAAACTGTTTCTTCTACTAGTTTATGCTCATACGCATATTTCGCTACGCAGCGTAAACCGTTACCACAGCTCTTTCCTTCTGATCCATCATTATTAAACATGCGCATTTTCACCGGAGCTACGTCAGATGGACAAATTAAAATCATTCCATCTGCTCCAATACCAGTATTAATATTTGAAACCTTTTCCGCCACAAGAGCTAAATCTTCTTCAGGAATTTGTTCTTCAAACATATTTACATATATATAACTATTGCCAAGACCATGCATTTTTGTAAAAGAAAATTGGCTCATTTGTATTCACTCCAAAAATAGTTTGTTATTGTAAGTATAAAATGCACGCTTTTAGAACACAATATGAATGTCCCCCGTTTCTCATATTTGACAACATTTGGCGATGAGCCATTCTTGCACAAGTTGTGTAAGAAAAAAGCCCTTCTAAAAGGGTCTTTTTTTATTTACATACAATATTATCCTCCCCTGCGAAACAAAATTTTATCTCATAGAAAAAGAAAAAGGTGCTGCTGATTGCAACACCTTAAAACATTGGATTTTCATCCAAATACTCATATACATTATGGACAAGTTCTTCTACTGTAGCACCTTGTACTACTTCACCATTTACAAGTGCAAACGGTCCTTCAAAACAAATGCCACAATATCCTAAACAACCATACTCCATTACATCTAAATTCGGATCTTTTTCTAGTTTTTCTAAAGCTGCTTGTGAGCCACTCGCAAGGTTACCTACACAAAATTCAATTAATGGTTTAATCAAAATTCTCCCCCCTGTACTACAAAACAAATTACCTTCTGACTTTACCCCGCATTAACGGGCAGTAAGACTCCCACCTCAAAACTCGGCGAACTCAAGGAAGTTAGGTGGGAGATAACTGCCCGTTAATGCCCGATTGGTTCAACTAATAATCAGTGTGGGGATGAACCCCCCACTGATTAAAGTTTCACTTTATCTATAAGAAGAAAACTAAGCTGTCTCTTGTTGTTTTCGTTATACATTCTAAACTATTTAGTTACTTCACTATTTCACTTCAAAGTAGATAGTCTTATTTTATATAACATGCTACTTGCAATGAAATGGTAACTAAAAAGGCAAAACAGTTTACTTTACTTTTCTTCTTATTGTACAACAGAGTATTCATTCATGCATTGTTATTTGTTCACAAATTCGATATAATTTGATTGAGTAAAGTCAAAATATTTTATTAATATAAAATTGTATGATTAGGGGATATTTCAACAGAAAAGGGGTAATCCATCATGAAACACCTCGTAATACTAGGTGGCGGCTACGGTGGAATGAGAATTCTGCAGCGGCTACTTCCAAGCAACCAACTTCCAGATGATGTACAAGTGACATTAATCGACAAAGTACCATATCATTGCTTCAAAACTGAATATTATGCATTAGTTGCGGGTACTATTTCAGAAACGCATATTCGTATACCGTTTCCTGAGCACCCACGCCTCAATATTCAATACGGCACAATAACAAATATTGATCTCGAAGAAAAAGCTGTTCATCTCGATGGCGGTGAATCGATCCAATATGATGATTTAATTATCGGTCTTGGCTGTGAGGATAAATATCATAACGTTCCTGGGGCGAAGGAATTTACACATAGCCTACAATCGATTGAACAAACACGTAAGACATATGAACAATTAAATAGTCTAGAACCAAATGCAACAGTAGCTGTCGTTGGTGCTGGATTAAGTGGCGTTGAAGTTGCAAGTGAACTTCGCGAAAGCCGTTCTGATTTAAAAATTTACTTATTTGATCGAAAAGATAGAATTCTATTCCCATATCCAGAGAAATTAAGTAGATACGTAGAAGAATGGTTCGTAAAACATAAAGTTACTATTATACGAAACTCTGACATTACAAAAGTAGAACCAAATATTGTGTACAACCACGATGAACCACTTGAATGTGATGCAATCGTCTGGACAGCTGGTATTCAAGCAAATGAAGTTGTTCGAAACCTTCCAGTTGAACAAGATGGTAGCGGACGGGTTGTTTTAACAAAATATCACAATATTCCAAATAACGAGCACGTTTATGTTGTAGGAGATTGCGCAGCACTTCCACACGCTCCATCTGCCCAACTTGCTGAAGGTCAAGGAGAACAAATTGTCCAAATATTATTAAAACGTTGGAATAATGAACCCCTTCCTGACGAACTACCTGTTATTAAATTGAAAGGTGTTCTCGGCTCTCTTGGGAAGAAGCACGGCTTCGGTTTACTCGCAAACCAGCCATTAATGGGACGTGTACCGAGATTATTAAAATCCGGTCTTCTTTGGATGTACAAATATCATAAGGGTTAATACTTTACATGCTGTCTACTAAGTAGGCAGCTCCTTTTATGAGTTACAATATAATTATCAGACACATCTTTCTCAATATGGGTAATGATTTATTTTTCATTTTTATATTAAAAACTATTGATAAACAGTGTATGCTATTTATAAGTTGTTTTATTTCCTTTAAGACCGAATTCATTCGGTCTTATTTTTTATGTTATAAATACTTTTACAGGAGGTATTCCATTTCACTTATGAACTTAACGAAACTAAACGATCGAATAGAAGCGAAGAAGAAAGAATTGATCTATCTCGTTGAAAAGTACGGATTCACTCATGATAAAGTGATTTCTTTCAGCCAAGAATTAGATCGTTTACTTAACTTATTAATAGAACTCAAGACGAAGAAAAAACGTTGCTCTTTATAACCGTTATCCTCCCTTTTTTGATACGATAGAACTAGAATCAGAAAGGAGCGATCTATGTTTATATTAAAAGACGTTACATATAAAGATATACTACACATTCCTTATTTACAGATTCAAAAAGAAAAAATCACATGTATTATCGGTGAGAGTGGGAGCGGAAAAAGCACATTGCTCCGCATGCTAAATGATTTGCAATCACCAACATCCGGTACAATTGAATATAACGGAAAGCTAATTTCTGACTATCCTCCTATTCAATTACGACGTGACGTAGTCATGCTTGGGCAAACGCCACCTATTTTTGATGGAACGATTAAAGACAATCTATTAATGGGACTTCGTCTTTCTGAAAAACCATTTCCAAATGATGATGCCCTGCGGAGTGCATTAACGACTGTTAGTTTAGAAAAAAATTTAGAAGACAACGCTGATTCCTTATCAGGCGGGGAAAAACAACGACTTGCTTTTGCACGTATCGTACTTATGGATCCACCTGTCTATTTATTAGATGAACCAACCTCGGCGCTAGATAGCGATACAGAACGCCGCGTTATGAAACAATTTACTATACTAGCAAAAGAAAAGAAAAAAACAGTTATCTTCATCACACACTCACAACAACTTCCAGAAGAAATTGCAGACGATATTATTGAAATTAGCAAAACAAACGGTGCAACTAGAAAGGAAGTGCTCTCAGTTGAAGGGCGTTATTGAACTCCAAATTTGGCAACTTGCCGCCGCATATATTTTTATTCTTATATTAATTGGACTTGTAAAATTAAAAGGGATTCCGCGTGAAAAACAAATTGCGCTCGCAACATTCCGTATGACGATTCAGCTCGTACTTGTTGCATATGTCCTTACATACGTATTTGAAAATAGTAATCCATTTTATACAATTGCTCTCATTACTTCTATTACTACCTTTGCAATTTTTAATATTTATAAACGTGTCAATATCCCGATGTCTAAAGAATTAAAACGAGTAGCCGCTCTTTCCATGGTTGCCGGATCAATCGGGCCACTCCTACTATTTATCTTTGTTATTATCGGTCACGACCCTTGGTATGCACCGCAATATATCGTTCCGATTACGGGAATGTTAGTCGGGAATGCAATGACAGGTGTTTCTCTCGGTGCAAATACATTCTTAAACAATATGAAATCGCAAAGAGGCCAAATCGAAGGTGCCCTTATGCTCGGCGCAACACCGAAAGAGGCTACTGCTCCGCTCATACGCGACGCTTTTGATTCTGCTATTTTACCAACGATTAATTCTATGGTCGGAATGGGGATTATAAGCCTACCGGGCATGATGACAGGGCAAATCTTATCTGGTGTATCACCATTTACAGCCATTCAATATCAAATTGCTATCATACTCGGTATTTCAGGAAGTACTGCCTTTGCTGTTATTATCTTCTTACAGCTTGGATACAAAACATTCTTTAATAAGCGGTGTCAGTTGAAAGAGATTGACTATGTCGGGCGGTAAAGGATACTTCTTACTCGGTAAATGGTGCACTGTTCATGGTAAATGAAATGATATCGACTTACCGAAAAAAAATGACAATAAAAAAGAGGAGGCTACTCGCCTCCTCTTTTTCCTTACGCCTTCTTCACGAATTGTGATTTTAACTTCATTGCTCCGAAACCGTCGATTTTGCAATCAATATCGTGATCGCCATCAACTAGACGGATACTCTTTACTTTCGTACCGATCTTCACAACTGAAGAAGTTCCTTTTACTTTTAAATCTTTAATAACAGTAACAGCATCGCCGTCTTGAAGAACGTTTCCGTTCGCATCTTTTACAACTTTTGCACCATCATTATTTTCAACTTCTGCTTCTTGGCCCCACTCATGAGCACACTCAGGACATACGAAAAGAACGCCATCCTCATACGTATATTCTGAATTACATTTTGGACAATTTGGTAAAGTAGCCATAAATTCCTTTCCTCCGTTCATTATTTATACGTAAAAATCAAAATTGATGTTTACATCTCGATAAATAAAATTTGTACAGCATTTCTTTATAGTGCCATAGTCTTACGTTATTGACAAGCCTACCTGGAATTCTCATTTTTTATTGTATTTTACAAATTTTCAATTCGTATGGTGTTTCCAAATCAAAAAGAAGAACCTTCACAAGATTCTTCTTTTCAAAATGAACGAATTCTGACTAGAACCCCCAACCATTTTCTTCAATGTAAAATTGATACTCTTCTAACTCTTCTTCACTTAACTTCTTATTATTCTCATATACTTCTTGCCATTCAAAATAGTCTTCACCGAAGTAAACAGCGAATTTAATTTTAACGTTTTTCTTCTCTTCATAATCATAACCAGTAAACTCTACTACGTCATAATCTTTTTCTTTCTTTACATACTTCCAAGTTGGATTATCCGTCATAATCTCTAAAGTAAAACCTTCATCACTTGAACGAACAACATTTTTAATATTCGGCTCAGTTGGTAAAAGGGAAAGTCCAATCATGCGAGCAAAACTAGCGCCACCCTTTGATTGTAAGTAATACGCCTTTTCATGATCAGGCATATTGTCTCCCTTATGTAAAATACAAATAGCGTGCTTATAATATAAACGGTTTCCTTGCCATCCAGTAAATATCATCATTCCTAATTGAAGAACTAAACCAATTGATAAAAAAATCCCATCTGGAATGTCTATAAAAGGAGGGATAAATATACTAGGAACCGATAATAACATAAGTATAATAAATAACTTATACATTTTACGATAAGCTAACCAAAAAGGCGGGAAGAAAAAGGCTACCCAATTCCACGTATTCCCTTGCGCTGGATTTTCTACTTTCCCCCACTTAAAGTCATAATACACCGTATTTTTTTGAACGACTGTATTAACTGTTGCGGAGAAATTGTTTCTTGTAAAACCGTGTCCTTCACGTACATCATCCTTTTCTTATTTCTACATACGTGTATTTTATAGAAATAAAAAGAAGGAATCTAACAAAAAGTACATATATTTCATAAAAATGAAAGGAAATCGAATATATTCTGACAATTACCCGTTTATTATTTCATTTTACTTTTAAATATATTAGAATACTTATGAATGATACGTTTAATACACTAAGTTAATCATTTTGTATATTTGATAATAAAAATGTTTCACATGAAACTATTTATATTTTGTATTACCTTGTCTCTACACAATGTGTGTAAAGACACTACAAAAAGACGCCCTTTTCAAAAAGGCGTCTTTTTACAGTTGAAAATTCAATAATAAATAAAATGAATTGTTTAATACATGAATTCCAATTGGAACGAGTAAATTATTTGTTTTCTTATATGTGTAGGCTAAACATACACCCATACCAAAAATATATAAAACACTCCCTACTGTAAGGGGATGACCTAAAGTAAATATAAAAGCACTTATAACGGCACTACTACGTGTAGAGAAACGCTGAGATAATTTCGTGAAAAATATCCCACGAAATAGAAGCTCTTCCCAAATCGGTGCAAAAATCGTGAGTACAACTACGTATAAAATGATTTCACTTTTAGTAGGCTCTATTACTAGATTAGCTTCATCCACACCAAGCCCATATGGTAAAACTAAATTTAATACCGCAAGATATATAAGCAGTACGATCATCGTCATTACTATCGTTACATAATGCTTAAAATTATTGAACTGTATTGATTTTACTAAATGCACACAGTAATTTCTTGCTGGTGCATATATTAAAATAATAGTAAAAAATGTTAAAGGCGGAATAAGATGATCTACATACCATGGATATAAGGAAGAGTCATATATAAGGTTCAAAAAACCAATTCCATGCATTACCCCAAAAATAATTATTATCATACTGATTACTTCGATCATACTCATTTGTACATTCTTTTCTTCATATGTAGCTAATTCTGTGTTCACCCTATCCCCTCCAGTATAATTAAACCTTTTAAACCATTATATACCATTTTTAACACGAAAACAGACGATACAATTTACTGTATCGTCTGTTTTTCCCCTACCATTTCTCTCTACATGTTTCAATTAAATGCAATAAGTACTTCCTCGTCATATCTGCCCTTCTCCACCTTGAGAGCATTCGTTTTTCTTTTGGATTTTGCCGTATTCTCGCTACTTCTTTTAATAAAAGCTCCCATTCTTCTCCTGAACGTTCTAACAAGTATTGCAATCCACTATCTTTTGAAACGATTGTTTTATGATCTAGTGTATATAAAATACGGCCCATCGTAACGACAGCTGATTCTACCCACTCTTCTATGAAAAATAAATACGGCTGCTTCGCTTTTTCACTCCAGTACTGTTCTACGTTATATTTCATCGTATTGACTACATCGTCCCACTTTATTTGAAACGGAAGATCTTCCGCTTCTTTCCCGGTAACTGTAATACCTTGATTTTTTAACGTCCACCATGTGACCGCATTAATATCCCAATGACCTACATTCGCTTTACCATCTGCACAATACACGTACTCATTCATTTCATCATTGTATTTCCCTAAATCAGCAAGCGGGATATACATACCATCCATTCTCTTACCTAACGTACTACCACTAATTTTCTTATGAAGTTCGACAAGTTGCTGTTTTTCAGCTTCATTCACGGAATCACTTATTACTGTAATAAAATCAACATCGCTCGTTTCTCCATGAAATGCACCGAGTGCGATGGATCCGTAAATATATACCCCGACTATTTTCTCATCTAAAAAAATTTCTTTTAATTCTATTGTGTACCGCTCCATTAACTGTTGTACTTCCGTTGGTAACGCATGCTTCACTCCATTTTGCACATCTATCCCTCCAATAAAAAAAGCCTTCGCAAATTCGCAAAGGCTTCCTGTTTTATAAATATTTCTCGATTTCTTCGTAAACATCCTTCAAACGAGGATTTCCTTCTCCAACAATTTCCCCATTTACAAGAACGACCGGATAAAATAAATCTTCTTCCACTACGCGCTCTGCGAATGCTTTTTTATCTTCATCTTCTTGTTCTTCTTGAAAATCAATATACTCGAAATTAAATTTATTTTCTTGTCCTTCATATTTACGACCAATCGCCGCTTGTAGCCACTCAAATGTTTCTGTTGAAGATGGCATTCCAACGCAGCTCGCACAAATTACTTTCGTCCCATACACTTGCACATTAACCATTTCTTCTCCCCCACTTCTTGTTTCAACAGTATATTCAGATGTCTTAGTACATAAGCACATCATTTTACAAACTTATTCCATACCCCTATACTGAAAAAACACGTTGTAAACATGATAAAAAATTTCGACATTAAAACAAGAACAGAAAAAATAGATTTTCCCCTCTATCTTGATTATAATAAAACTGATGAAAGGAGTCGATAAAAATGGAAAACCCACATATGGAAGAACAAGTACTAGAAGTATTAGATAAATTACGTCCATTCTTACTTCGCGATGGCGGAGACGTTGAATTAGTAGACATTGAAGAAGGTATCGTAAAATTACGCCTTATGGGTGCTTGCGGAAGCTGCCCAAGTTCTACAATCACACTAAAAGCTGGTATCGAACGCGCATTACTAGAAGAAGTACCAGGCGTTATTGAAGTAGAACAAGTATTTTAATCTAAAAGCGGAAGCGGCTCGTTCAGAACAGGAGGTCATTGGAGCTCCTGACGAAGAGGCGCTTTTTGCCTCACAGGAAGGCGCGAAATGGCCGACTGTTCTAGCCGCTGGTGCTGGATATTAATCTAAAAGCGGAAGCGGCTCGTTCAGAATCGCTTCCTAGAAAGAGACCCATTTGGGTCTCTTTTTTTATTCAAAAAACACTTCTCCTTTAACATCATAAAACAAAATTGGAAATCCTTCTCAAAAAGTGAGATAATTAATACTATAGAATCGTTCACACATATAAAAGTAAAAAACATAGGGGGACGACACATGCCAAAAATGGGGAACACTTTCTTAACAATTCAAGAACTAGAAAAGAAAAAAGAGTATTTATTAGACCTTTCATCCGTTATACCAACATGGAATGCAAGTTATCAATTTTTATTTAAAGAAATTCAGCAAGAATTATTGAGTAAAGTAAATGAAAAAATCGAAAGACATCAATTCATTTTAAATATATGTGCAGATCAACAGGTAGGGGCATAATGTATTACATACAATTGTGATATATAAAAAAGAGACCTCAATCGGTCTCTTTTTTATATTTTAAGATAGCCAATCTAATTTCCTAATCCCTAACTTATCGACTGGTAAACGAAGTGAGCCATAAAAGTGCTTCATAAATTGCTCAGAGCGGTTCACATCGTGTAAAATGGCTTCTAAGCGATCTCTATATATGCTTTTTTGTTCTTCGTTTCCTGTTTGGTAATATCGTTCGACTGTTTCAAAGTAGTGAAGCGGGAATAAGAGCCTTGCAAATAATAGGCGCCAACCAAATGAGGATAGCGAATAATTCCGTTCATAATCTGTAACAAATTGAACGATTGTTTGCTCCCAGTCTTTCTTTTTTTCTATCATCATATAGCGAATTAATTCTGCCATATCTCGAGTTGGGTGATCATACACCCAATCGAAAGGAAGTTTGAGACGCTTCGTTTGATGCCATAATAAAGGTGTGAATCGTTCTTGGCAAATTGTTGCTGCATCAGTTAGTTGCGGCGTATCATCCATTTCTGTATCAACAACATATTGAATTGCATTTTCTGCAACTCCTAAGTAATACGGGAAGGATTCAATAAACAATTGATCGAATACGTCTGTAGGGTGGTTCATCACTTGTGATTGCCAAAACTTTTCTAATTGATCGAGCCTTTTTTCCCATAACGCTTTCCATTCACCAATGCGGCTTAATTGCTCAACTTCTTCTGGAAAGAATGCACCTCGTTTATGGAATATAGAAAGCTCACTTCCTAATGACGTAGCATGTCGTTCTAACGTACGCATACCTTTTAATAAGCAGTAATTTTGTTCTTCTATCTCACATACATAGTAGCCGTGTATAGTCGGAACGAAAGTCGCTACAGTTATATCCCCTTGCTGGTTCATATAGTCACTGAGCTTTTTCATCTCTACAAGTACTTCTTCCTCCATTTCTCCAATTGGAACAAGTACATAAATTTTGTTGCGAATCCAAAAGCTTTTATAGGGGCCAAGGGGGATTAATTCTTTAACATGCATATGATAATGCTCATAAATATGATGAATCATCGCAGTCGCCACCTATGGTTTTTCTTTATATATATGAGCTTGTGCTCGCCTTTCATTCCTATGCACATGATAAAGCAACGAAACGTATACAAATACTAAAAAGAAAAAAAGGTGATAAACATGAAAGAATCAAATCAACTACAAGAAAGAGCATTACAACTATTACAAGAACGTGGTGTAACAATTGACGATATTGCTGAGCTTGTTCATTTTCTTCAAAAAAAATATCATCCAAATTTAGAGATGTCAGAATGCCGTTATAACGTTGAGCGTGTACTATCAAAACGTGAAGTACAAAACGCACTAATTACTGGTATCGAACTCGATGTCCTTGCTGAAAAAGGAATGTTAAGTGAGCCGTTACAAGATATCGTAAAACGTGATGAAGGCTTATACGGAATTGATGAAGTGATCGCACTTTCTATCGTTAATGTGTACGGCTCTATCGGTTTCACGAACTTTGGATATATCGATAAATTAAAACCTGGTATTTTAGAATTCTTAAATGATAAATCATCTGGAAAGGTGCATACATTCCTTGATGATATCGTTGGCGGGATCGCTGCCGCTGCTTCAAGCCGCTTAGCACATAGAGCTGAGCATTCGGAATAATAAAGTGAAACTTTAATTTTGAGGTGGGGGTCTTACTGCCCATTAAAGCGGGATAAAACATGAAAGACCGTCAGTTTCATACTGACGGTCTTTCATATTCCATGAGCATAAATTCTCTTCCGCGACTCAAAAAAATAGGACCTTGCTGAAAACCTATGTTTTTATATAGCGTAATCGCTCTTGTATTAAATGTCGCTACACTAAGTCGGAACGTTTTTGGCTTATATTCTTTCGCAGCAAACGCTATCCCAGATTGAAAAAACATTTTTCCCAGCCCTTTCCCTGTTAACGATGGCTTCATGCCAAGTCCGATATCAATTACATCTTCTCCACCATATAAATGAGCATCTCTTCCACCTGGTACTTGTGCATTTTCCCCAAAACAAAAATAGCCGATAAACTCTCCCTTATCGTCACAACAGCCATAATATGTCCCATCTAATAATTCTTCTATTACTTCTTCCTCTCCTGAAAAACTATATAAATTATAAGGTTCTTCGTACTTCCACGTATTTATCTCATTTGCTTCTGCTACCGTTAACTTGTGTATATTCATCCTTCTCTCCCCTAATCAAATATTCTATATATACTCATTCATTTTTCGCGCCTCATTTCCCTCTAATTGGAATATGCATAATTGCATACGCACACCTATAAATCAAATGGTACAATTTATTTGAATCGCTGTTGCTACACTTCTTGATCAAAGAAAAGGCGTTAAAACGGATATTAGCACCTTTTCAAACTCAAGCAATTGGCATATTTTGTCATCATGAAAGACACTCTAAAGAGTGTCTTTTTTTTATATCTCACGAGGACTTACTCATTTCAAAATATAAACACATAAAATAATGTAATTCTTTACACCCATGAATCTCTTTCTAAAAATTGTGAAGTAGACTCAAAATAAAAAAGCACTCTTGGCTAGAGTGCTTTTTACTTTCAAATAAGGAGGTTACATAATATGGATAGTACTCTCGTATTTAACTTCGGCATTGGTATTGTTATCATTTTATTTGTTTTCTTTGTTCTTTGTATGAGCGGGGTATAGCAATCTTTTATGCTGATAACTCCTTTAAAGTATCACTTAATTTAAACTTTCTTAATTGTAAGGAAGCAATCAATGCTGCCCCTGCCCCAAGCATCAGACTAGCTAGAGCCAATATGAAGACTTGATTATACGGAATGATAATAACTGTTAGCTCAAGACTTGATAACACAATATAGCTAAACAAAATCCCACCAAAAATGCCAATACAACCAGCTATCGCTCCAAGTAAAGTTCCCTCTAATAAAACGATCCGTCTCATTTGCTTCGGAATAGCTCCTACCGCACGAATCATACTAATTTCAGCACGTCTTTCATGCAAGCTTGCGACTATCGCATTCATTAATCCTATACCAGAAATAATGAAAACAATTACAACTAACAAGCGAATTAACATCATCATTTGCGATAATAACTGCTCTTGTTCTTTCAATAAATCATAACTGTTTATAACTTCTACATTCTCTTTATTATTTGTAATTTCTTTTACTTGCTTCTTAATCGATTCAAATGATTGATTAGAATTTGTCATAATTTGAATCGCTTCATATCCTTGTACGTGGAACTTATCGCGAGCCCATTGTTCATTTACAAAAATATCTAACCCTCTTAACCTTAATCCTTGCTCAATAATCGAAACGACTTTAATCGTTTGTTTTTCTTTCCCTTTTCCTTGTACTTCAATCGTATCATGCAACTGAATCCCTAATGTTTTAGCAGTTCTCTTCGTAACGACTCCCTCACCATCTTTTAATGGCTTATTTAAATCTTGTCCTGTAATCACTTTCGCTTTTGTTACTTTTTGATAAGCAACAATATCATTCCCCACAACCTCTATCACATCATATTCAAAATCATCTTTCCTCACATTTTCATACCACTCTTGATCCGCTTTTTTAAAATCATAATTTATAAGCTTCGCTGTAAAGTCAGTAACATTTGCTACGCTCTCTTCTACACTATCAATTTTTTTAATCTTCTCCATCCAACTAAATGGTAATACTTCAGTACTTTGCGATTCTATTGGAATTCTTATTACTAAATCAGCTGGTAAATGTTTTTGTAACCCATCTTTCATGCCTTCGTAAATAGAGTTTATATACATCGTTCCAACAAGTGCTAACATAAAACCGAATGCTAGTATAGCAACCGACACAGCTGCCTTATTCCGATAACGAATTACATTCCGGCTACTAATCGTCGTTTCAATTCGTAATATCATTTGAAACGGTTTTGCAATCACTGGTGCTATCATACGAATAAAGAACGGAATCGCAAATAACAAACCGACTGCAAATAAAAGCGCCCCTATCGCACTTGGATTAAAACCGATATACTGCTCTAATATGTTGCCCGTGAGTCCAATAACAGTACCAATGATTAAAATGCTAAGGCTAAAAGTACTCCATCTTTTTTCTTTTTTCTCATTACTAGGAAGACCTGGCCGAAGTGCTTGAACTGGTGGAATCTTTCTAACCATAAAAGCTGGTATAATGGCCCCTATGATAGACATAACAATCCCTAATAAAAAAGTAATGAGTAAAATCTCACCTGAAATCGAGAATGATGCTTTCCCTGCCCCCTCAATATTCACCCATTTGTTAATGAATGATGCTGCAATTGTTTGCGTACCTGCCCCAAGAATAACCCCTGCTAGCGATCCGATTGCTCCGATACATAAAGCCTCTAATAAAACGACTAATATAATTTGATTTGGGTTACTACCGAGTGCACGTAATAATGCCCACTGCTTAAACCGACTTCTAACAGATAAGAAGAAACTTCCCATTATTAAAAGGGCTACTACAAATAAGGCAATACCACCTAAACTAAAAATTAACGGCTTCATTACATTTAGCCGTTCAAATGCCTTATCAACATAAGTACGTTGGTCCACCTTTATATTTTCAATCCTTTTATGTACATCAAAAGCAATTGCTTTTTTCACATTTACATCTTGTACTTTCACTTGAATGAGATTGAATTGATTTGGTAAATTTAATTCTTTTTGAAGCCAATAGATTGGAAAATAAGCACTATGCCCCATTGATGCCATTAACGGTGGATTTAAAATACCGACGACTTTCACAGTCTTTTCTCCATACTGCGGGAATGGCAGTTTAATCGTATCTCCTACACGTATATTTTCACGATCTGTATACCCTTTTGTCAGCGCTACTTCAGCACCTTCTTTCGGATATCGCCCTTCTAATATTTTATAAGAATGCATTTCTGGAGAATCTTGCTCAACACCCCAATAAGATGGCTTTCCCGATAACTCTTTATAATGTGGAAAAGGATACGGTATAAGTGCTTTTGATATTTTTTCGGCATTTTCTAAGCCATCTATTCCTTTTAAACTTTCATTATTTAAATACATATCATTTTTTATATAGCCAAATTGTAAATTATAATCTCCATACCGGCTTACTACTTGTTCCTTCACACTTTGTTCTACTGATTGATTACCTAGTAATAACATCGTCGCTAACATAACACCTAAAGCTGCACCGAGGGCAATCAACATATTTCGCAGCCAATTTTGTTTCATCGATTTTACCGCATACTTAATTACCCATCGCATCACCTTTACCTCCTACTTTAAAGTGACGATTCATAATTTCTTGAATGTGAGTAACTTGTTGCGAGATATTTCGAAACTTCCACCCTTTACTTTCAGCGTGTTCATGAATCACTTCACCATCTAATAAGAAAACAACTTTATCCGCATGAGCCGCTACGAACGGGTCGTGCGTTACAACAACAGCTGTTTGTCCTAACTCATCACACGCATTTCGAAGTGCCGCGATGATATTTTTGCTGTTTTCTGAGTCTAATGCCCCTGTTGGCTCATCCGCTAATATAATTGCCGGCTCATTTGCAAAAGCTCTTGCTATCGCAACCCTTTGCTGTTGCCCACCTGATAACTGCGCTGGTAAATGCTTTTCTTTTCCTTTTAACCCAACAAGCTCTAATAAACGAGTTGCTGTCACCGTTGCCTTCTTTTGCGATACATTATCCAACAGTAACGGTAATCCTACATTTTCCTCTGCACTAAACACCGGAATCAAATTAAACTGTTGAAAAATAAAACCGATTTTATGTCTTCTAAATAAAGCGAGCTCTTTTTCTTTTAACGTTGAAATCTCTGTACCGTCAACTCGAATACTACCTACCGATGGAATATCTAATCCACCTAATAGCTGCAATAAAGTTGTTTTCCCTGAACCACTTGCCCCCATAATACAAACGAAATCTCCTTTTTGAATTTGAAGATTAATACCTTTTAATATCTTTACTTTACTATCCCCAATATCAAACGATTTTTCTAACCTTTCAATTTCAATAATATTCATCCCCATATCCCCTTCTCTCTCTATTTACCAATCTATATATTCTATTCAAAAATACAAAATCCCTACTATTTTGTATTTTTTTGTCACACACTAATATTTCTCATGTCAGAAAAATTGACTCTCGTAAAAAAAGTAACCATAATAGTTACACGAATACATAAAAGCTATTCACATATCCACAAATAGGAGGAATAACAATGAAACATGTAATCGTTTATGCACACCCAAATACAGAAAGCTTCAACCATGCGATTTTAGAAACTGTAAAACATGAGTTAGAAGGAAAAGGTCATGAAGTACGCGTTCGCGATCTATACGAATTAAACTTCGATCCAGTATTAGGCGCTTCCGATTTCATCTCATTTTCTCAAGGAAACACACCAGAAGATATTAAAGCAGAACAAGAGCATATCTCTTGGGCTGATAGCATTACATTTATTTACCCAGTTTGGTGGGCGGGTCTTCCTGCTATTTTAAAAGGATACGTTGACCGTGTATTTAGCCACGGCTTCGCTTATGCTTACGGTGAAAATGGTATCGAGAAGTTATTAAGCGGTAAAAAAGGCTTACTATTATCTACAATGGGAAATACGAAAGAAGCATACACAGCAGGCGGTATGTTTGAAGCAATGAAGAAAACAGCAGATGTTGGTATTTTTGAATTTACAGGTATTGAAACAATTGAGCATACATTCTATACGAGTGTTCCTTCTGTGGATAACAGTGTGCGTAAGCAATATCTTGAAGAAGTTAAAGATGTTGTGAATCGTGCATTCTAATAAAAAACTCCGGTTGTTAAAACCGGAGTTTTTTTATTTCATCATTAATTTCGGAATATATCTTTGAAGAATGCTTTCTAATTCATTCATATCTTCCTGTCTAATAAGTAAATTTACATTGTCATTCATTTTTTCTCGCCCGCGATATAAAAATATATTTTCTTTTGGATTTTCCCATGTTGATGTTTTATAGCCTTTTAATTCTTCGTATGAATAAAAGTTTAATCCGTCTACTACACCTTTTTCATATATTTGTACACTTTTAATAAGATGGATAGCTATTAAAGTCATAAAACAACTTGCTACAGCATGAATACCTAGCTGAATGAGAAAATGTTCAACTGTATCAATATCACCACTTACGTACTGAGCATATATATACATACATTGCCCAATGAAATATGCTGGTCCAAGTAATGCAATCCAACGTCTTTTCACCCGAGGATACATTGCAATGAGTTTTCCTGAGCTTTTTTTCATTTCATTTATTTTATATATCTTCCATAGAACAAAAAATAAAACACATAATGTAAAAACAAACATAATACATGACATCCAGTACACTCTGATTCCCTCCCTCAAATATCATTACATATAAATTTTACATTTTATATGACAATAACACATATGCAATTATGCATAAAAAAACAGGTAACCTATTTCGGTTACCTGCATTTCATTACATCTTCTCAATCCACTCCGTCAAGTTATGCACAACTTGCGTTGGTTGTACTTCATATTCTGTTAACTTCTCCACAGTTGTGACTCCAGTGTGGACAAGAAGCGTATGCATGCCAGCATTTACTCCCGCTAAAATGTCTGTATCGTAGTTATCCCCAACCATTAATGCTTCATCTTTTCCTATACCAAGCACTTTTAACGCTTGTTCCATAATGATCGATTCTGGTTTTCCGATAAAGATTGGATCCACACCTGTTGATACTGCTACAACTGATGTTAATGAGCCGTTACCTGGTAATAATCCGCGCTCAGTCGGAATGGCAATGTCCCCATTTGTAGAAATAAACGTTGCGCCGTTACGCACAGCAAGACAAGCTTTTGCTAATTTTTCATATGTGATGTCACGATCTAAACCGACAACAACGAAATCAGGATTTTCATCCACAAGTTCAAAGCCTTTTTCCACAAGCGCATCATGTAAGCCTTCTTCACCAATCATATATACAGTTGCGTCTTGTTTACGTTCATAAATAAAGTTCGCTGTCGCCATACTCGTTGTGAATACTTGCTCTGCTTTCGCTGGAATATCGAAACGAACAAGTTTTTCTGCCACCTGTTCTGGTTTACGCGTTGAGTTATTTGTAACAAATAAATACGGAATGCCGCGCTCTCCTAATGCTTTTACGAAGTCGCTCGCTTCTTCAATTTGTTCTTCTCCGCGATACATTGTACCGTCTAAGTCAATTAAGTAACCTTTATACATCATTATGTCTCTCCTTCTATGCTAACGTTCTCACCTTATCATACCACTCTTATATTACCCGCTTTTCAAAAAGAAAAAAACGCTTTACCTAAAAGCGCCCCATAACGTTCATTTTTTCTCTTTTACTTGGTAAGAACAACTACAATCGCCCTCGCACATGTTTGCTAGCGTCTTTACATCTGCTCCTGCAAATAAACGATTATACATCTCTTTTTCATCTTCACATACTTGCGGGAATCTCTCTGCAATTTCCTTTAATGGACAGTTTTGTTTTTCAATTACGAAAGAGTTCTCTCCATCTCTCTTTATTTGAACCATATAACCATTTTTCTCTTGCATAGCTGCTATCTCTTGCACTTTATATGCTAAATTCTTTTGATTACTCACTCGTTTTTGTAGCTGTTCTTCCATTCGCTTCGTTCTCTCTTTTAAAACGTAACGAAGTATTTTTTCATCGCCCATTCGAGCTAAATCTTCTAGCATATCAATCGCAAATTGCTTATACTCCTTCGGGAATGTATCTTCTCCCTTTTCGCTTAATCCATACAAATAAGTTGGTCTTCCGACATGTTGCCTTACCATCTTGGAATAGATTAAACCATCTTTCTCGAGATTACTTAAATGTCTTCGGATTGCCATTTCTGTAATCTCTAAAACGTCAGCTAGTTCCGCTACCGTGTGCTCTCCCTTTACTTTCAACAATTGTACAATTTCATCTTTCGTCGTACGTGCTTCCCCCATGCTTAACCCTTCTCCCTTTTCCCTTACTTTCTCACATACAATATAAGATCCCCAAAAGATAGTCCTGGGGATCTTATAAGCATAATTATTCTGGTACAAATGCAGATACAGGCCCTAATTCCTTTTCTAAATAACTGCGAATATTTGCTGGGTATTTCTCTACCACTGCAATATGTTTTTGAATCGTCTTATATAATTCATCATGATTCATTTGAATATAATCTTGCGTAAGCATTTTTCGAAGAAGGATAATTTCTTTCATCCCTTGTCCATCTTCTGCACTTATCACTCGCTCGTCCATTAAAATATCAATAATATCTTCATAGCTTCCTGGATCGCGCATAATAAATCCATCAATCATCGCATTTCCTACATCTAATACACAATCAATAATTAGATGCGCTATGCGTTCTAATGCGTAAAATTCAAACTCGGTTTCATATATCTTTTTCTCTTGAAATGTACTTGTTGCTCGTTCTAAACATACTAGCATTTGTTCTATTTTCTTTCTGTCTACAAAATACATGAATGTCACCTACCTGGAAATTAAAGCATTTACATTTTAATTGTAACGCTTTCTTCTGAAAAAATCGACAATTTTTCGAATTCACCTTTTCCCCGTAATTTGTTATAGTTATATTTGTATGATTTTTGAAATTGGAGGAATGGAATCTTGGAACGTGAACTCGCACTAGAAATTGTCCGTGTAACAGAAGCAGCAGCATTAGCATCCGCACAGTGGATGGGCCGCGGAAAGAAGAATGAAGCAGATGATGCAGCAACTACAGCAATGCGTGATATGTTCGATTCAGTAAACATGGCAGGTACAGTTGTAATTGGTGAAGGAGAACTTGATGAAGCACCGATGTTATATATTGGTGAAGAACTAGGAACAGGTAACGGTCCAGAAGTAGATATCGCCGTTGATCCATTAGAAGGTACAAACATCGTTGCAAAAGGTCTTGCAAATGCAATGGCAGTTATCGCAATCGCAGATAAAGGAAACCTTCTTCATGCTCCTGATATGTACATGGAAAAAATCGCGGTTGGTCCAAAAGCAGCTGGTAAAATTAGCTTAGATGATCCAATTGAAAAAACAATTGAAATTGTAGCAGAAGCTAACAATAAAAAGATTCGTGACCTAACGGTTATCGTTCAAGAACGTGAACGTCATCAAGATATTATTGACCGTGTTCGTGCAAAAGGTGCACGCGTAAAATTATTTGGTGATGGTGATGTTGGTGCGTCAATCGCAACAGCACTACCTGGAACGGGTATCGACTTATTCGTAGGTATTGGCGGAGCTCCAGAAGGCGTTATTTCTGCAGCAGCATTAAAATGCCTTGAAGGTGAAATGCAAGCTCGCTTAGTTCCAATGAACGAAGAAGAAGAAGCTCGTTGTCGTGAAATGGGATTAGAAGATCCTCGTCAACTTCTTATGTTAGATGACTTAGTATCTGGGGATGATGCAATCTTCTCAGCAACTGGTGTATCTGCTGGTGAGTTATTAGACGGTGTTAAATTCCTTGGCGGAGATTTAGCTGAAACATATTCTATCGTTATGCGCTACAAAACAAGAACGGTACGATTCATTAAAACGCATCACCATTTAGATCATAAACCACACTTAAACTTAGATATTTAATAAAGGAGCCATGTGTATGGAAGAACGTTTCTTTCTGTACGACGATACAGTCGCTACAAGAACTCGTTTCGTTAGCTTTATGGGAGAAAATGAGCGTCATGATTTAGCGCTTTTATACTCCGATCGTCATTACGGTAAAACAATTGTCCTTGATATGCAGCGCAATAAATTTGCAATCATCGGTCCTGACGATTTAAACGAACCAGGCTACTTAGAGCATGCATTTTCTATGACTGAAGAAATTGCAGAAGAACTACGCTCATTTTTATTTGAACTTATATAATTTATCGTAGACACCAGCTATTTTAGCTGGTGTTTTTTCACTATAAGTATTTTGAATTTTCAAACCTTATATTATAATTAAGAATAAATCTATTTGGATAGAAAGGACGTTATCTACGTATGCCGACATTTACTTTGTAGTGGACCAGCAATTGGATAGCATTACTCTCAAAAAAGCACCGTGCTTTTTCAAGGGAGTAGTCTGCCCATTCCCATTACAAAGGAACGTAACGCATCTGTAGTATGATGTTTACGGAGGTTCCTCTTTGGGGAACCTCCTTTTATTTTTGTCTATTTCTCATGTCTTCATACTACAAGACATCCAAATAGCTGTATTACGTTTCTTTACCAATCCTATAAGAGGTGAAGGAAAATGCAGAAAGTACAACTTTCTTGGAGCTTATATGAAAATGAGCAAAACACAATCGAAAAGTATTGTAAAAATTGCAGACGCACTACCCTATTTACTGACACGAATATTCGTAGGCATAACGCCAATGGAAAAAATATATACCGCTTTGCCATTTATAAATGTTCGAAAGATCATACATGGAATCAAAAACTTCGTATTTATAAAGCATTTACTGATCACGTTGAAACAGTCGACATGACGCAGCAAGATCAAACAGAAACAACTACTACCATTTCCATTACGCAACATAAAGAAAACGGCATAGCTGAAATTACGATTGTATTAGACCTCGTTTTCGGTTCCCATCGAATGGATAAAGCTTTATCCACATATATTTCCGACTGGAGCCGTACACGCATTGTGGATAAAATTAAAAATGGGGATATTCAATTAAACGGACAACTAATGAAACCAAACGCCATACTCTCTGAAGGAGATTATATCTCAATTTGTTTATAAGTGAGAATATGCAAAAAATCCTCTTACAATCGTAAGAGGATTTCTTTATTTCTTCATTTTTCGTAATACGAAGTGTGCACAACCGAAGTTACAGTACTCGTATAAATACTCTGATAAAGTACTAATTTTCGTATCATATGTCGAACGTTGATTACTATCATCAAAGAAACCGCGCAACCTAAGTTGCTCATAACCCCAGTCCCCAACGATGTAATCATATTTATTTAAAATTTCTGCATAACGCTCTTTAAATGCTTCTTCACTAAAACCATCACGAAAGTTTTTAATTACTTCGTACTGAACATTATTAATGCTCACCGTAGCATGCATCTCTTGCTCTTGCTTTTGCTCCATCATTAACTTCCTCTCTAAGCATTCTTCTTTTTATCGTATCACAAAGCATACCAACCAACAATTTCAAATACAAAAAATTGAAAATTAGTGCATGCTATGGAGAAGGAGGTGATACATCGTGAAAAAACAAATTCTACTCTCTCTCCTCACTCTTTCCTTATTTGCAGGCTGTCAATCAACGAATAAAGCCGAAATGGAACGTGAAGAAGGAAGTCGTGTTCTTGTTTCCAATAAAAACGACATGTATCATACGGAAAATACAAATACACGATTAACGAGAGTCGGTTATTCATCTAAACAAAAGCATGAAGTATCTAACAAACAAGTAGGAGCCATTAACCGTGAGAAAGTCGCTGAAATGATTACAAGCATGACAGTCAAACTTCCTGACGTTACAAACGCTGCTACGCTCGTTACCGATGATGAAGTATTTGTTGTATACCGTGCAAACACAACGGATCCAAAGCTCGTAGCAGATCAAGTATATAAAGCTGCTTTGTCCATCGTCCCTCGCTATTATAAAGCATATGTATCAACAGACCAAAAGTTGATTTCTCAAATTCAAGGACTTCAATCTGGCGCTTTAAATGATACAGAATATACGCAAAGCATTGATATGTTAAAACGTGAAATGAGCAAAAATCCTCATTTGAACAATACGGGGGATCAGACTTTGAATGATATGATAAAAAAATAAAGAAGGTGGAGAAAACCTCCACCTTCTTTATTTTTGACTATTTCTTACGATCCGCATAAACCTCCATCGCATCACACATAAACTGCGCTAATCCCTCACCAAACTTATCGATATTTTTCGTGAAGCGCTCATCAGCAACATACATTTGACCGAGTCCTTTAAAAGCATCTAATGAATACTCACCGAAGTTTTGCAAGTAATCGTACCATACTCCTATTGCTTCCTGTGCCTCTTTAGAATCTGGTGCGCCGTGTCTAAGTGCCGCTAAATTTCTATAAATGGTATTAAACTCTTCTTGATTGTCTTTTGACATACCTTTCGCATATTCATTCGCTTTATCTACAGCTGCGTCTCCCCATCTTTCACGCGCTTCTTCTTCGTACGGATTTTGGCTGAAATCGAAGCCTTCAAATTTCTCTTTGTTCGTCATTTCAATCTCTCCTTTTGTATGCTGAATTGTTTTATCAATCGTCGCAATCACTTTATCTAACCTAGCACGCTTTTCAATAAGCATTTTCTTATGAAGCTGTAGCGCTTCTTCTCGGTCAAATGATGGACTCATGATAATTTCTTTAATCTTCTTCAAAGGGAAGCCTAGTTCTTTAAAAAATAAAATTTGCTGCAATGTCTCTAAATTTTCATTGGAATACAGACGATATCCAGACTCTGTCGTCTCATCTGGGGTTAACAACCCAATTTCATCGTAATGATGCAGTGTGCGCACACTAATTCCAACTAAATTAGCTACCTCTTTTACCTTCATTGTCATGTGTATCTCCCCCTTAATACATACGATAAAGTATGACGCAACGTTAGAGTCAATAAGTACATTCATTTTTTGTTAAAAGTTTCATCTCCACTATATTTCATGCATAATAGATATGTACATATATTAGAAAGCGGTGAAAGTATGGTTTCAAGTACGGTAATTGCCAGTATCACAATTCAACTTGTGCTTTCGATTCTGGTACCTATTATTGCGTTTGTTTATTTTCGTAAAAAATATCATATTAATTGGAAAGTAGTCGGCGTTGGTATTCTTATTTTTATTGGGTTTACCCAAATTCTCGAAACACCGTTCCACCTATTTATGCGTGGTAATCCAGCAATCGCTCCAATTTTAGAAAATCCATTTGTCTTTGCACTTTATGGCGGACTAACTGCTGGTATTTTTGAAGAATTAGGACGCTTCGTTGCCTTCTTCTTCCTACTAAAAAAATACCTAGAATATAAAGATGGCTTCGCTTATGGAATTGGTCACGGCGGGATTGAATCTATTTTAGTTGGCGGATTCTCTGCATTGCAGACACTTATATTCGCTAATGCTATTAACAATGGTAGCTTCGCTCAAATGGCAGAAAAACTACCACAATTAAATCTTGTAAAGGATATGTTAATAGAACAACCTGCTTATTTATACTTCCTTGGCAGCTTGGAAAGAATTATGGCTCTTGTATTGCAAATTGCCTTTACAATGCTTGTCTTATACGCAGTAAAACAGAAGAAATATATCTTCCTTGTTTACGCTATATTATTCCACGCATTTGTAGACTTTTTCGCGGCACTTTATCAAACAAAAACAATCAACATCTTCGTTGCAGAAGGAATTACCCTTCTCTTCACAATTGGTGCTATCATTCTTATTCGTAAAATGAAAGAGAAATTAATGAGTGTACCGGAATAAAAAATAACCCACCAACTGGTGGGTTATTTTTTACCACGATTTTCGCAATGATGATAACTCTTGCCCTCTTGCAACTCCCTCTTTGTTTCTGCATCTATAACAATGTACTTATGAACCTCTTCTGCTTCATTTTGAGAAAAGGAAGCAAAAAAATAAACTTGGCGATCAGGGTGAACAAAAAAATCTTGAAGTACCACGCTACCACGACAACCCGCGGCTGTTTTTTGTAGGAAAGAAAATTCTTCATCAGGCACTTCTTTAAATAAAATCTTTTTTCGAACGCTATATGCTGCATTGTTGTATTCTTTATACATTTTCTTATCTAGCTGTTCGTAAAACACATCCTCACTAACAAATGGCTTATTCCGATTACTTGGATACTCTACCTTTTGATTGGATTCTGCATATGTTGTGGACAAGTGCATAAAAAAACAAAGACTAAATATAATACACATCATTTTTTTCATAAGTGCACCTCAAATATTCGTTGTCCATATTACTTTTCCACATATTAAAATCAATATGCCGTTTCCCGTTTCCAATAAAAAGGAATTTTTTCTACATTTGTCGAAGTATATAGCGTCAACTTGAAAGATGGGGATGAATTATGAAGAAATTGATTGTAATACGACATTGTTCAGCAATTGGCCAAGAATGTGGTGCCGAATTAACGATTGCAGGAAAAAATCAAGCAAACATTCTTGCTACATTCCTCTTAGAAAACCAACCACAAATAGATCATATTATTTCAAGCCCATTTGTGCGAGCTATCGATTCTATTCGGCCTTATGCGCTCCAAGCTAACCTGTCTATCCAAGAAGATAAACGATTAGCTGAACGCATATTAAGCGACGTTCCAATGGACGATTGGTTGCAAAAACTAGAATCTACTTTTACAAATATAGATATTGCCTTTTCAGGCGGAGAGTCAACAAAACAAGCAACAGACCGTGCTATATCGCTTATCCAAGACGTTTTAAAATTAAACCATACTACAACACTACTCGTTACACATGGAAACTTACTTACGCTCATTTTAAAGCACTTTGATCATACGATTGGTTTTAATGAATGGAGAGCTTTAACAAATCCTGATGTTTATGAAATTATAATCGATGAACAATGTACTATAAAACGATTATGGGAAGTATCGTCCAAGTAATATCTCTTTCCAACACATTCAGTTGACGCCACGAGAAGAAACTGTACTAACAATAGAAAGGGGTATCACTCCATATGTACGAAGATGTACTTGCTTTACTACATAAAACAAATGCTTCTTACGAAAAGTTTGAACACGAACCAGTACTCGATTACGAGACAGATCGGATCGTGCGGGAGAGGCTTGGCTTACAAGGTACTCCAAGTAAAAGCTTATTTTTAAAATCAAAGGCTGGAGATTATTACGTATTTTTTACGTTAGAGGGCACAAGGCTTAACCGAGGAGAAATGAAAGAAATAACTGGAGAACGCTTATCTCTCTGTTCCCCTGATGAACTGCAAGACAAAACCGGTTGTACGCCGGGATGTGTAGCTCCTTTCGGTTATTCACACGATGTAACCATTATTGTGGATAACGCTATTTATACGTACGATAAAATTTTAATTACACCTGGTGTACCTGAATTTACAATTGAATTATCCACAGAGGAATTAAAGAAGATTTTATTAACATGCTCAAATACTGTTTTAGAATATAAACAAAAAGAGAGCCAGTAATCGGCTCTCTTTTTTCATTATTTTGCTTCTGCTGTTTTTTCTTTTGCAGAACGAACTTGCTCGTCCGCATGGTAAGAAGAACGCACAAGTGGGCCAGCTTCACAGTGGCTAAAGCCTTTGCTAAGTGCAATTTCTTTAAGCTCTGCAAATTCTGCTGGTGGGTAATATTTAAGAACTGGTAAATGCTTCTTAGATGGTTGTAGGTATTGTCCAAGAGTTAAAATATCCACATTGTTTGCACGTAAGTCATCCATTGCTTCAATTAAATCTTCTCTCGTTTCACCTAAGCCCACCATAATGCTCGATTTAGTTGGAATATCAGGCTGCATTTCTTTCGCTCGACGTAAAAACTCTAATGAACGGTCATATTTTGCTCTAGCGCGAACTCGGTTAGATAATCGACGTACTGTTTCAATGTTATGGTTTAAAATATCTGGTTTTGCATCCATTAACATTTTTAAGTTTTCTTCTACTCCACCCATATCAGATGGTAATACTTCGATTGACGTAAATGGATTTTTACGACGTACAGCGCGTACTGTTTCAGCAAAAACAGCTGCTCCCCCGTCCTTTAAATCATCACGTGCAACCGCTGTTATAACAACGTGCTTTAAGCCCATTTGTACTACAGAATCTGCTACGCGTTCTGGCTCTTGTAAATCAAGCTCAGTTGGTAAGCCTGTTTTAACCGCACAAAAACGACAAGCACGTGTACAAACCGCACCTAAAATCATAAATGTTGCTGTTTTCCTTACAGCCCAGCATTCATGAATATTCGGACATTTCGCTTCCTCACAAACTGTATGAAGATTCTTAGAACGCATCATTTTCTTTAAGCCTGTATAGTTTTCATTCGTGTTTAACTTAATTTTCAACCATTCGGGCTTGCGCTTATATTCTGTTTGTTTTGTCATGGTTATCAACTCCGCACAATATGAAATAGTTTACCGTGTTCGCTTCTTTCAATGTAACATATCTATTCTAACGTATGAAAGCGATTTGCTCAAATGAAGATTCTAAGATTTTTTCCAATCGTTCCCTATAATGAAATACTCCGTATATCCCACACTAAAAAGAGTGATGTTGTGAAAGGAGTCTATTTCATGCTTCGAAAAATTTCTCTTTTGCTTTCAATTTGCTTTCTTCTCCACCAAAACATCGCTTACGGTGAAGATAATCAGCAAAGCATATACGAAAAGCGCATGGCACTATATAAAGAAACCGAGCAATCTTCAGGCATTCCGTGGTATTACTTAGCTGCAATGGATCAATATGAAAGAAATATACGGAGCGTAAGAAAAGATATTCCGAAAAAACCAGATGCCATCATTTCCCTTTATTTCAAACCAGAAATATGGGCTGGACCCGTTAATGGTAACGACACTCTCCCACATACAATTTCTCTATTTGGCGGGTTAGGTTTAGATGGTGACAAAGATGGATTTGCAAATGCAAATAACGACCGTGATCTTTTGCATACAGCAGCAACAATTTTAAAGAAACAAGGAACGTCCGAAGACCGTGTTCACATTATGCTTTGGGAATATTATAGACGTGCGAAAACAGTTGAATTAATTAGCGAATACGCCCAAATTTATAAACATTATGGACGTATTAACTTAGAAGGAAATGCTTTCCCACTTCCAATTCGTAGCGACCATAGCTACCGTAGTACTTTTGGCGCTGGAAGAAGTTTTGGGGGAAGAAGAGTTCATGAAGGAACCGACATTTTTGCAGGCTATGGCGTACCAGTCAGATCCACTTGCTATGGCATCATTGAAACAAAGGGCTGGAACCGCCTTGGCGGATGGCGCATCGGTATTCGTGACCTTCATAATAATTACCATTATTACGCTCATTTAGGCGGATTCTCAAAAGAAATACAGCTTGGACAAATTGTCGAACCTGGAAAAGTAATCGGATTTGTTGGTAGCACCGGTTACGGCCCTCCCGGCACAGCGGGAAAATTCCCTCCTCACTTACATTTCGGCATGTATAAAGACAATGGCTATACAGAATGGGCTTTCGATCCATACATGCATTTAAGCCTTTGGGAGCGAAAAGAACGCGCGAATACAAAACGATAACCGTAGCACATTGCTACGGTTATTTTTTATATTCGACTAACTATCCGTTTTCTTTTTATCAGGTACAACAACACTCCCGCTTCCATAATACGTAGGCACTTCCCCTTGAACAATACGCGTTGCAATCGGAACGTCTTGTTTTACTTTTATTTCTTTCGTATGAAATGGAATAATGACTTGTAACGTGACTTCCATCTCCATAATAATTTGAATCGCTGTCGTATTGATACCGTGCGGTTCAATTTTTTGTTTAATATCCGTATTCACATGACCAATCGTCGTGAAATCAATTGGAATATCGGGGCCTATATTTCCAAGAAGCGCATTATCCGTTACACGACCAAAAGGAACTGCCATCGTTGCCCCATTTTTTTCAGAAATACCTAGCCCCTTCAAATTACCTTGTTCTACTTGCTGTAAATATTTTTCTATGTATGTGGTCGTTGACGTTACGATTTCATTTACTTGCTTCGTATTTAAATTAATTGTGGATACTTTCCCGTTTTTATCATTTTGTACCTTCATTAATGAATCCACATCGAATCCCTCATTAATTCTATCTTTTACTGCCTTCGTCATAATCGCTGTCGCCATTTTATGCGTCTCTACTTCTCCATATTTAAGTAATGTCGGCTGAATGCTTTTATTCACAATCCATAATCCTTGCACGAGTAATATAACAAAAAGAATAAACGACATAAGCAGTATGTACCGAAAGGAAATAGGTCCCCTTCGAAACCGCGAATTTTTCGAACGAAATATACTCATAAAAAAACCTCCTTCTTATATCATTTCTATGCAAGAAGGAGGGACGATATATGCTTATCTCATTTTTAATAATGCTTCTTTTCCGATTGTGCCAGCCGTAATACCTAAAGCTTCGGCTTCAATCGTTACTGATTCTAGCGGTGCTTCAAGAAGTTGTTCAATCGTTCTTACACCAACCGCGCGGCCAGCAATAATACCTCGATCACCTAACTTCTCATTTAAAAGACCTACATCTAATGCACCGCACATAATATATCCTTTATCGCTCATTACAGCTAGCAAATTTGTCTTTGGAAGTTTGACGCTAACCGCAATAAACGTATAATTATCAATTATAATTGGCTCCACATTAACCATAGTTCACACTCCTCTCTTTCTTATCTGTATGACAAGAGAAAAATGAGTGTTACAAGTTAACTAGCCTATAGTTTGACGGAAAATGTATGAGTTATCAACATGTCTGTTAACACATCTCTAAGTAGTTCTGGCATATAATATTGTTTGTCAGAAAGTGTGGATAGCTCTGGGTATAAGTATCCGAATGTAAACATATCAATCGTTCCTACCGTATATATACGATCTAATTCCAGTGATTCCCCGTTAATCAATACATCTTCAAGTAAAATTTTATTCCCAGGAATCGTATCTGGAATAACTTCTACACCAGCGTAAATCATTTTCCCCATCACTTTCCCGCGAAATCCAAATCCTTTTACCTCAAGGTTCTCCATATTCGGACGGCGCGCTTTCAAAATAACTTCTCGTAACGTTTTCCCTGGTACTTTTAATAAACATGGATTAATGGGATGTGGACAAATTCTGTGAATATCTCCGCGCGTCACAACACCTTCATTTAATCCCTCTAATAGCACACCAGCGTTCACCATGCCAATCTCTGCACTGCACCACGTTTTCAGCGCACTTGCTAACATGTGCGAAAATGATGTCTCCTGAAACCAATCGACCGGTAATGCTTCCTTTAAATGAACGACAGGCTCTTCCATAATATGTTTACTTTCTTCCTGCAGCATTTCAATTGTGGATAACGGCTTACTATAAGCTCCTAAACGTTCTGTCTTAATCGCTCTACCGTCTTTTTTCAACAGCTTCTTCGTCTCTTTATCCACAGTAAGCTGTACGTGCCCAACGTAACGTCCCCACTTTTCACAACAACAAAGTAACGTATTATTCATAAGAACACCACGCTCAAATAAATGGTGCGTATGTGCCCCTAAAATAACATCTATATCATAATGCTCCGCCATATACTCATCCATGCTTTTTCCAAGATGAGAAAGGGCAACTGTAATATGAGCCTCATCTCGCACTTCTTCTAAAATAGACTCTAAATGGATAAGCGGATCTTCAATATGCCAATCAAGCATATGATAAAACTCTGGATACGCAACTGTTAACCCGATAAAAGCAATCGTAATCCCATCTATCGTTGTATGTAATTTATAAGGCTTTGCCCACTCTGGGCGTACGCCTTCTTTTTCAAATAAATTCGCGACGAGCACCTCAAATCCAGCATCATCATATAGACGATTCAAATGCTCCTTCGCTAACGTAATTCCTTCATTATTTCCGATCGTTACATAATCATATAACGCCTCATTTAAAAGCTTCGTATTGCCAAGTCCATTCGTCGCTTCCGAAATACTATGAAAACGATCCACATGATCGCCGATATCAACCGTCAAAACGGTCTCTCCCGCTTCCTGTCTTCGCTTTTTCTCTCCTTGTACAAACCGAGAAATTTGCGGCCAATTTTCAAAATGACTATGTATATCGTTTGTATGATAAAGGTGGATGATTGTTTCTTTATTTATATTCAGAGAAAAAACCTCCTCTCAGTTCCTTACTGCCATTTACGCTATGCGTACGCAATAATCCTGTAAATACTTTTCGTCTTTTCTTGCTATTTTACATTGTACTCGCATTGAGAGAAAAAGCAAAAGATTGCCCTTTTTGGTATGAAAACTTTTTTTATTGTGTGGAAGGATTTTAGATGGTGGATTCTGGGTTGGTTTTGGGGGATTTGTCAAAAAGTTTAACAGAGGGTTCGGTAAGTGGTGTTCGATTGGATTATCCAGTGGGTTTGTCAGTATCTTTTCCTTACTTCATTCGTTCTCTTTTCATATAAAATGTTGCGTGGTATATGAAGAATTTCTTTTGTCTTACTTTGTCGATAAGTCGATATTCCTTGTCGAATCGTCGATATATTGAAATAATCGCTGATATATTTAACTGAACACCCGACTAGGTATCTCAGCCTGACCTGAACTAAACTGAATCGATCCCAGCACAACATAAAAAAGCGCCCTGCATAGCAGGGCGCTTCCACTTTATATATTATCCAGTTCCAGCGGCTAGAATGTTCGGTGGCTTCACTTCTTCCTATGAGGCAAAAAGCGCCTCTACGTCAGAAGCTCCATCCCCCTCACATTCTGAACGAGCCGCTTCCACTTTAAATATTTTCCAGCTCCGCATTTCTATTTAACCAATAGAACCTTCCATCTCAAACTTGATTAGGCGGTTCATTTCAACTGCGTATTCCATTGGAAGTTCGCGAGTGAATGGCTCGATGAAGCCCATTACGATCATTTCTGTAGCTTCTTGCTCAGAAATACCGCGGCTCATTAGGTAGAATAATTGTTCTTCTGATACTTTTGATACTTTCGCTTCGTGCTCAAGTGAAACGTAATCGTTTTTGATTTCGTTATAAGGAATTGTATCAGATGTAGATTGGTTATCCATGATTAACGTGTCACACTCGATGTTAGAGCGAGAGTTTTTCGCTTTTGGTCCGAAGTGTACGATACCACGGTAAGTTACTTTACCACCATGCTTCGCAATCGATTTAGAAACGATTGTTGAAGACGTGTTTGGTGCTAAGTGAATCATTTTCGCACCAGCATCTTGGTGTTGGCCTTTACCAGCAATCGCGATAGATAATGTTAAACCACGAGCGCCTTCGCCTTTTAAGATAACTGCTGGGTATTTCATCGTTAATTTAGATCCGATGTTACCGTCAATCCATTCCATCGTTGCGTTTTCTTCACAAACCGCACGTTTTGTAACTAGGTTATATACATTGTTCGCCCAGTTTTGGATTGTTGTATAACGGCAATATGCATCTTTCTTAATGATGATTTCTACTACCGCACTGTGAAGTGAGTTAGTCGTGTAAACAGGTGCTGTACAACCTTCTACGTAGTGTACGTGTGCGCCTTCGTCTACGATGATAAGCGTACGCTCAAATTGTCCCATATTTTCAGAGTTAATACGGAAATACGCTTGAAGTGGTGTATCCACTTTAATACCTTTTGGAACGTAGATGAATGATCCACCAGACCAAACTGCAGAGTTTAATGCAGAGAATTTGTTGTCTGTTGGTGGGATTACTTTTCCGAAATGCTCACGGAAAATATCTTCGTTCTCTTTTAATGCGCTATCTGTATCTTTGAAGACGATTCCTAGAGCTTCTAGGTCTTCTTTCATGTTGTGGTATACAACTTCAGATTCGTACTGTGCAGATACACCAGCTAAATATTTTTGCTCAGCTTCTGGAATACCTAATTTATCAAATGTTGCTTTAATTTCATCAGGTACTTCATCCCAAGACTTCTCAGATTTCTCAGATGGTTTTACGTAGTACGTAATTTCATCAAAATCTAAGTCGTTTAAGTCGCCGCCCCATTGTGGCATTGGCATTTCATAGAACTTATCCAGTGATTTTAAACGGAAGTCTAACATCCACTGTGGTTCTTCTTTCATACGTGAAATCTCTTCAACGATCTCTTTTGTTAAACCGCGTCCAGCACGGAAAATCGAAACGTCTTTGTCTTTGAAACCATATTTATAATCGCCGATATCTGGCAGTTGCTTCGCCATGTTGGTGTGTCCCTCCTTAAATAACCTCATTTTTAGGAACCTTTAACATTACTTATCTTCGTTTAAGCCCTTTTCTAACGCTTTCCACGCTAATGTTGCACATTTAATACGTGCAGGGAACTTGCATACGCCTTGTAATGCTTCAATATCTCCTAAATCGATGCTGTCATCGTACTCTTTTCCTAGCATCATGTCAGAGAAAATTTTAGAAAGCTGAAGTGCCTCTTCAATTTTCTTACCTTTTACTGCTTGTGTCATCATTGAAGCTGAAGACATTGAAATAGAACATCCTTCTCCTTCAAACTTCGCTTCTTGCACAATACCTTCTGCCACTTTCATCGTAAGTTGAATACGATCGCCGCAAGTTGGATTGTTCAAGTTAACTGTAACACTATCTTCTAACACGCCATGGTTACGAGGATTTTTATAATGATCCATAATAACTTGACGATATAACGTATCTAAATTATTAAATGACATTTGTGAAATACTCCTTTGTCTTGATTAGCGATTCAACAAATGTATCAATTTCTTCTTTTGTATTATATAAATAGAAGCTCGCACGTGCTGTAGAAGAAGCTTTCAGCCACTTCATAAGCGGTTGTGCACAGTGGTGTCCTGCACGAACCGCAATGCCTTCTACATCTAATACTGTCGCTACATCGTGAGGATGTACGTCTTCAATATTAAATGTAACAAGACCAGCGCGATGCTTTGGACCATAAATTGTAACGCCATCTACTTCTGATAGTCTTTCTAAAGCATATTGCGCTAATTCATGTTCATGCTTTTCAATATTATCAAGACCGATTTCTTCTAGGAAATCAATTGCCGCTCCAAGTCCGATTGCATTACCGATAATCGGCGTACCTGCTTCAAACTTCCACGGAAGCTCTTTCCACGTAGATTCTTGTAAATCTACGAAATCAATCATTTCACCGCCAAATTCAATTGGCTCCATATTGTTTAGCAATTCTTTTTTACCATATAATACGCCGATACCTGTAGGTCCGCACATCTTATGAGCAGATAATGCGTAGAAATCGCAGTTTAAATCTTGTACATCCACTTTCATATGAGGTGTACTTTGTGCACCGTCAACGACCATAATTGCGCCATTTTCGTGTGCGATTGCTCCGATTTCTTTTACAGGGTTAATCGTTCCAAGCACGTTTGAAACTTGCATAATAGAAACGATTTTTGTATTCGGTGTAACTGTTTGACGAACATCTTCTAAAGAAATTGTACCGTCTGGTTGAAGCGGAAGGTATTTTAAAGTTGCACCAGTTTTCTTCGCAACTTGTTGCCACGGAATGATGTTACTATGGTGCTCCATGTAAGAAATAACGATTTCATCGCCTTCTTTTACATTTTCAAGACCATAGCTAGCCGCTACTGTATTTAATGCAGTTGTCGTTCCGCGCGTGAAAATAATCTCTTCCATTGATTTCGCGTTAATAAACTTGCGAACTTTCTCGCGTGCACCTTCATACGCATCAGTAGCTTTCGTACCGAGCGTATGAACACCGCGATGCACGTTAGAGTTATATTCTTTATAGTAACGTTCTAACGTTTCAATGACTTGAATTGGTTTTTGAGAAGTTGCTGCACTATCGAAATATACAAGTTGTTTGCCGTTCACTTTTTGATCAAGAATTGGAAACTGTTTGCGTATTTCATGAATATTCATTAGCGAACTTTCCTTTCAATTACCTCAACAAGCTGTGCTTTTACTCCTTCAATTGGAAGCTCATTTACTACAGGTGCTAAGAATCCATGGATGACTAAACGTTCTGCTTCGCGTTTTGGAATACCACGGCTCATCAAGTAGTATAATTGGTACGGATCTACGCGGCCTACTGAAGCTGCGTGACCTGCCATTACATCATCTTCGTCGATTAAAAGAATTGGGTTTGCATCCCCACGAGCTTTCTCATCTAACATAAGAACGCGAGAAGATTGTTGTGCATTTGATTTAGATGCACCGTGTTCAATCTTGCCAATTCCGTTAAAAATAGATGTTGCACTATCTTTTTGTACACCGTGTTTTAAAATCCAACCTTCAGAGTGTTTACCGAAGTGAACAACTTTAGTTGTAAAGTTTTGTGTTTGGTTACCACGGCCAATTGTTACTGTTTTCGTATCAGCATATGAACCGTCGCCCATTAAGTTTGTAACGTTCTCTGAAATTGTGTTTCCGTCATTCATAAGGCCTAGAGCCCAATCAATGCGGCCGTCGCGTCCTACAACACCGCGGCGGTTAACGTAAGTTGTTACGTCTTTTGCTAATAGATCAACCGCACCGAATTTCACTTGTGCGCCTTGTTCCACGATTACTTCTGCTACGATATTTGCAATACCTTTAGCATTTTCATTTGCAACGTAGTTTTCTACATAAGTTGCAGTACTGTTCGCATCAGCTACGAATAATACGTGGTTATATACGTTAGCTTCTTCGCCGTCTACTAAGAATACAGCTTGAAGTGGAGTTTCAAGAACAACGTTTTTCGGAACATATACGAATGCACCGCCGTTGATTAATGCAGCATGAAGTGCAGTTAAACGATGCTCGTCTACCTTCACGCCGTCTTTCATTAAATACTTTTGTAATAGTTCAGCATGCTCTGTTGCAGCTGTTACGATGTCTGTAAAAATAACACCTTTTTCTTTTGCTTCGTCTGCTAAAGAAACAAACGCAGTTGTACCAGTACGTTGCACTAATACGCTGTTATTTTCATCGATTAAGTTTTTCACTGCTTCTGGAAGCTCAGTTAAAGAACTTACAGGCTCTTGCTTAGCAGCGTCGCCTTTTCCGATAAAGTCCCATTTTTCAATTTTCGTTTTATCAGGCGTTGGCATTGGAAGTTCAGTTGCTTGTGCAAGAGCTTGTAAGCGGAACTCAGTCAACCAAGCAGCTTCGTTTACTTCGCTTGCGCGCTGACGGATTGTTTCTTGATCGAAAGGTAATGTACCGATTGTCATGTTTATGCTCCTCTCTTACGCTTCTTGCTCTGCTGTTTCGTCTTCAATACCTAATTCTTTTTTAATCCAGTCGTAACCTTCAGCTTCTAGACGTTGTGCAAGCTCAGGGCCACCAGATTTAACGATACGACCGTTCATCATAACGTGAACGAAGTCTGGAGTGATGTAGTTTAATAGACGTTGGTAATGCGTAATCATTAGGCAACCGAACTCTTCGCCGCGCATTTGGTTAATACCTTTAGATACAACTTTTAATGCATCGATATCAAGACCTGAGTCGATTTCGTCTAAGATTGCGATTTTTGGCTCAATCATCATTAATTGAAGAATTTCGTTACGTTTTTTCTCTCCACCAGAGAAACCTTCGTTTAAGTAACGTTGTGCCATTTCTGGATCCATTTCTAGGAATTCCATGTTTTTATCTAATGTACGGATAAATTTCATAAGAGAAATTTCATCGCCCTCTTCACGACGTGCATTAATTGCAGAACGTAAGAAGTCAGCGTTTGTTACTCCGCTAATTTCACTTGGATATTGCATTGCTAGGAATAGACCTGCTTGTGCGCGCTCGTCTACTTCCATTTCTAATACATCTTCACCGTCGATGATGATGCTACCTTCTGTTACTTCATACTTTGGGTGACCCATAATCGCAGAAGATAAAGTTGATTTACCTGTTCCGTTAGGTCCCATAATTGCGTGGATTTCTCCACCTTTTACTTCAAGGTTTACACCTTTTAAAATTTCTTTGCCATCAATTGATACGTGTAAGTCTTTAACCGTTAATGTAGAACCAGCCATCTCAATACCTCCATTAATCCTATATATACATTTTAAAAATTCCTAAAACGTTCATATTCTCATTTTATTCTCATTCTAATCTTATATCAAATAAAATGATATCGCAAACGACGAAAAAAAGTAACAATTTTTTCACAAATGTATATAAGTATTTCCCTTGCATCCTTATATGATACACCTTTCTTCTTATTTATATAAAGAAAAAAGGACTGGAAATTTTCCAGTCCTTTCCTTGTGTTTATTCACTTACCGGAAGTACAGCACCTTTATATTCTTTAGTAATAAAGTCTTGAATTTCTTTTGAATGCAATACTTCTACTAATTCTTTAATTTCTTTTTTCTTCTCGTCTCCTTTACGAACTGCAATAATATTTGCATACGGAGAGTCTGATCCTTCAATGGCAATTGCATCCTTTGTTGGATTTAATTTTGCATCAATTGCGTAGTTTGAATTAATAAATAAAGCATCGCCTTCATTATTTTCATACAGCTTTGGTGACAATCCAGGCTCTACATCTGTTTTAAACTTTAAGTTTTTCGGGTTTTCTACAACATCCTTTACTGTTGCCTTAACAACATCTACGCCATCTTTTAATTTAATAACTCCGCCTTTTTGTAATAATGCGAGCATACGGCCACGCTCCGCTACGTTATTACTCATAATAACTGTTCCGCCATCTGGCAAGTCTTTTAAACTTTTATATTTCTTAGAATAAATGCCCATTGGCTCTAAATGGATTTTTCCTGCGTTTACAATTTTATATCCCTTTTCTTGAATTTCTTTATCTAAGTAAGGGATGTGCTGGAAGTAGTTCGCATCAATTTCCTTATCCGCTAACGCTTTATTCGGCAACACATAATCTTGGAATTTTTTAATCTCTAATTTAATACCCTTTTTCTCTAATATCGGCTGTGCCTTTTCTAAAATAACAGCGTGCGGCACGTTAGAAGCTCCCACAACTAGCTTATTCTCTTCTTTCCCTCCGCAAGCAGCTAATGTAAATACAGACAGTGCTGTAACAACTGACAGTAGAATCTTTTTCATATGATGTCCCCTTCTCCCCTATAGTTATGTAGTTATAAAAAGAGCCGGCATACACCAGCCCTTTTCAGCAATTATTCTTTTACAGGAACAACCGCTCCTTTATATTCTTTAGTAATAAAGTCTTCGATTTCTTTAGAATGCAATACTTCTACAAGCTCTTTAATCGCTTTTTTATCTTTATCACCTTTACGAACCACTAATACGTTTGCGTATGGAGAATCATCGCCTTCAATTGCAATTGCATCTTTTTCTGGGTTTAATTTCGCATCAATTGCATAGTTCGAGTTAATTAAAACAGCGTCGCCTTCTTTATTGTTATACACTTGTGGCAACAAACCAGGCTCAATATCCGTTTTGAATTTTAAGTGTTTCGGATTATCTGCAATATCTTTTGGAGTTGCACTAACTGGATCTACTCCGTCTTTAATTTTTAAAATGCCTTCTTTTTGTAAAATTGCTAAGCCACGTCCATGGTCAGTAACGGAATTACTCATAATAATTGTTGCTCCGTCCGGAAGTTCTTTTAAGCTCTTATATTTTTGAGAATATACACCAATTGGCTCTAAATGAATTTTCCCTGCTATTTCAAAGTCATATTTTTTATCTTTCATTTCTTTTTCTAAATACGGAATGTGTTGGAAGTAGTTTGCATCTAAATCCTTATCCGCTAACGATTTATTTGGTAATACGTAGTCTTGGAATTTTTTAATTTCTAACTCAATTCCTTTTTTCTCTAATAAAGGTTTAGCCTTTTCTAAAATAACCGCATGCGGCACGTTAGAAGCCCCCACAACTAGTTTCTTTTCATCTTTATCTTTCCCGCCACAAGCAGCTAAACCAAAAATTGAAGTTGAAATAAGTGCTGTAAGTAATAATTTTTTCATTTGAAACATCCTCCCGTTTTTTATTATCGTTTATCTATTCGAGTCGTTACACGATCACCAATCCACTGAATGAAAAATACAACTAGTAATACACAAATTGTCGCAACGATTGTTACATCGTTATTTCCTCGCTGGAATCCTTCTAAATATGCAAGTGTTCCAAGGCCACCAGCACCAACAACCCCCGCCATTGCTGTATAGCCTACTAAAGCAATTGTCGTAACCGTAATACCAGATACTAATGCTGGTAACGATTCTGGAATTAATACTTTCAAAATAATTGTGCTTGTTTTTGCTCCCATTGCTTTTGAAGCTTCAATTACACCTTTATCAATTTCACGAAGTGCAATTTCAACCATTCTCGCGTAGAATGGTGCCGCTCCAATAATTAAAGCCGGCAGTGCTGCACTCGCTCCAAGAATTGTTCCAAGCAGAATCTTTGTGAATGGGATTAATAAAATGATTAAAATGATGAACGGTATCGAGCGGAAAATGTTTACGAACGCTCCAATCGCCGTGTTAACTGCTTTGTTTTCCCATAAATTATCTTTCGCTGTCATAAAGAGTAACAATCCTAAAATTAGTCCTAAAACAAATGTGGCAAGAGCTGCGATTGCCGTCATATATAACGTTTCACCAGTTGCTTCTAACATTTGATTCCAATCAATATTTGTGAGTAACTTATCCATGTGCAATCACCTCCAGCTCTACTTGATCTTGATGTATTCCCTCTATCGCTTGCTGGATCGCTGTTTCCTCACCATTTAAATGAACAACTAAAGTACCGTAAGAGCCGTTATTCGTTTGTGCGATATTTCCTTGCAAAATGCTAACTTCTATATCACTGCGTTGCATTAATCTTTGAAGTACTGGTCTTTCTACAGTCTCACCGATAAACTGCAAACGAACGACTTTACCATCTGGATACTTTTCAATTAAACTTTCAATCGTTTCATTTGTATCTTCAGAATCCGTTAACTGCTGTACAAATCGTTTCGTAATGTCTTTCTGCGGATTGCGGAATACATCAAGTACTGGACCCGTCTCTACAATCTTTCCTTTTTCCATTACCGCTACTCGATTACAAATCTTTCGAATCACGTGCATCTCGTGTGTAATGAGTACAATTGTTAAACCGAGACGCTTATTAATATCTAATAATAAATCTAAAATTTGATCTGTCGTTTCTGGATCAAGAGCTGATGTTGCTTCATCACATAAAAGCACTTGCGGGTTGTTAGCTAATGCTCTTGCAATACCAACGCGTTGCTTTTGTCCTCCGCTCAGCTGAGATGGATACGCATCTCCTCTTCCTTCTAATCCAACAAGATGAATTAGCTCATCAACGCGTTTTCTTCTCGCCGCCCTATTAACACCTGCGATTTCAAGTGGAAACTCGATATTTTCACGTACAGTTCGTGACCAAAGTAAGTTGAAATGCTGAAAAATCATTCCGATTTCTTGCCTTGCCTTACGAAGTTCACTTCCTGTAATTGCTGAAATCACACGATTTGCAATTGTAATTTGGCCTGAAGTTGGTTTCTCTAGCTGATTGAATAATCTGATTAACGAACTTTTCCCAGCGCCACTATATCCGATAACACCAAATATTTCACCTTTGTCTATTTTTAAATTGGCATTATCTACAGCAGTGACATCACCGCTTTTTGCTTTATATATTTTCTTTACATTCTCTAATAGAATCATGGTGTATCACCCCTTTTTTATTTGGATCGACTCCGCAATTTTTTATGTTTAATGCGTGTAGTCCACCGTTATCACCACTTTTATTATTTGAATGTCCTCCACATTCAAACAATAAAAAAACCTTTCCGCTTTAGAGAAGCAGAAAGGTTTATATGCGTATATAACAACATTATCCCTCTCTCTCATCTCTCAAAGCATTTGCTTTGCAGGAATTGGCACCATTTCAACATAAGTTGACGGTTGCCGGGCTTCACAGGGCACAGTCCCTCCACCTCTCTTGATAAGAGAAATCAGATTACATTTTCGTCTGATTTGTAATTTATGAAATTGTCTATATTTTATGAATTGAATTGTATCAATATCCACACACCATGTCAACAGAAATTTTCGTAAAAAATGAACCTTCAGAATTTTAAGCGCCTACTGACATCGGTTTACATATATGAAACATCGATTCAACTAATAGCATCGTTCGATACGTTCCTGAATATTGTACACGTCCATCGTTCATTAACATTTGCAACCTTACATTTCCGTTCACCAATTGTTTTACATCTTCTTCATCTACACAAACGATTTGTTCCGTTCCTCTTTCCTCATGTAGCAGCTCTATATAATCCCTTGAAATTTGTAGCGAACAACTTTCATCTCCAAAACGGAAATTAACAGTTTTTTCTCCTTGTCTTAAAAGCGGCTCTAAATGATATTGACCATTAGCGTAATTTACAAATGATTGTAGCAAAGAATATAATTTCACCCTAAATCACATCCTTCATATCACTTTCTATTACACATACCATTCCCTCTCACTAAAGAGCAATCCTGTTACTTTCGCTCGACAAATACTGTAACCACCCTGCATCTCGACATATTTCCCGAGAAATATGTCGAGGCGGCAAAAACTTTGCCGCCTACTTTAATTCCGTATATAAATATTCAACCGAATGAAATGCATATATCTTCTTCATGAGTGTCCCATTTTCAAAAACAAGTAAACACGGTACACTTTCGATTCCATACTCTTTCGCTAAATGCGGAGCATAATTTAAATCTAACATTCCAATTTTGAGGTCTTCAATTGTCATCTCAACAACTGTTAACATCTTTTTTGCTAATTGGCATGTTCCACACATTGGAGTATATACATATAACACTGTTTTTTCTTCGTTCTCTATTAGGGCTGTTGCTTCGGCTCCTGTCCAGTCAATCACTTCTATCATTCCTTACCGTAAATATTCTGTATAAACGTCAATGTCAGCTCCCCATAATACATTTGCTAAGTGTGAAGATGGCGCAGTTGCCACTTCTCGGTACGAGCGATCAATATAAATATGCTCAGCTTGCGGAAATTCTTTTCGAAACTGTTTCCTTAACTTTTCTCCAGCATCATCAGCATCCACTAGTACATACACTTCCTTATCAAAAAACTGATCAATGAGCTCATCCATTTTCGACAAACCAATTGTACCATTTGTACAAACAATTTCCACCGGTTCACGAATAATAGATTCAATCTTTCTTCTATCTGATTTACCTTCTACAATAATGACTTTTTCTACATAAATCATATGTCATCACCCGATCACCATATACTATACAACCTTTAACTTAGTATATATTATATTCGTTATTTTCATGTTGTTTCCTGTTTATTTTTGCAAAAGAAAAGCGCAAGCGGCTCGCTCAGATTACGAAGCCCCATGAAACCTTACCGAAAAACATTCATTCCCATAATAGCTTATTCAATTGCACCCGATTTTAAATGTATTATGTAACACAAAATAAAAAAGGACAGCACAAAGGCTGTCCTTTAGTCGACTATAATTAGTCTTGGTTTGTCATTTCTGCATATTTTTCTGCAGTTAATAACTTCTCAACTTGGCTTGCATCAGAAAGTTCAACTTTAACCATCCATGCACCCTCGTATGGAGATTCGTTAACAAGTTCTGGTTGGTCACTTAATTCTTCGTTTACTGCTACAACTTTACCACTTACAGGTGCGTATAACTCAGAAACTGTTTTAACAGATTCTACGCTTCCGAATGGCTCGTCAGCTTCGATTGTTGCACCTACTTCAGGAAGTTCAACGAATACGATATCGCCTAGCTCACCTTGTGCAAAGTGAGTAATACCGATAACAACTTCATTACCTTCAGTTTTTACCCATTCGTGTTCTTCAGAGTAACGTAAATTATTTGGAATGCTCATGACTGTACCTCCAGTGAATGTATTAATTATGTAAAAATACCTTATTGGTACTTTTTCCACACACTTTCAAACTGCTCTTCGTTAAAACCAAGTGTTACATTCGTTCCATTTGTTACGATTGGACGTTTAATCAACATGCCATCAGATGCTAAAAGCTCGTACATTTCGTCTTCACTTGCATCCTTTAACTTATCTTTCAGACCAAGTTCACGGTAACGCATTCCACTTGTATTAAAGAATTTTTTTAATGGTAATTCACTTTTTTCATGTAAATTACGTAAATCTTCTTTTGATGGTGGATTTTCAACAATATGAATCATCTCATATGCTACATCGTTTGCCTCAAACCATTTCTTTGCTTTTTGACATGTGCCACACTTTGGATATGAATAAAATGTTACTGTCATAAATTCACCTACTTTTTTACTAACCTTTACCTTTATCATATAGAAAACGTTTTATTATTTCAAACGATTATTCGCTAAACTTTTACTTATTTCGTGATAATTTTTAATAATCCTGCAAATTTTTCTTATTTTTCCGCCATTTGTTAAGAAAAAATAAATAATAAATTTCTTTAGATTCTTCTCTTATCACTCGCCGAACATATATCTTAAACAAACGTTTGATTAATTCCCTATTTTTCTTCATTAGCCCTTGATCTGCATCGACTTCTTCCTACCGAACATACATCTTAAACAAACGTTTGATTAACTCCTCATTTTTCTTTGTTAACCCTTGAGCCGTATCGATTTCTTCCTACCGAACATATACCTTAAACAAACGTTTGATTAATTCCCCATTTTTCTTTGTTAACCCTTGATCTGCATTGATTTCTTCCTACCGAACATATATCTTAAACAAACGTTTATTTAACCATTTCATCCTATAGTCACAAAACCTGGAAACACTTTACATGCCAAAGGCGTACAGATAAAGTGAAACTTTAATCAGTGGGGGTCTTACTGCCCATTAAAGCGGGATGAAAGGAATTAACGATTTTAGCCGTAATAATGAGAGTATTCCATGATATTGAAGAAATTACTGCAAAGAAAAAAGACGCATTTAAATGGATGCGTCTTTTGGCGATGTTTCTTTTGTGAAATCATATAAAGCAATTGCGCCTAAAATAACCAGTATACTTTCAGGGGCATCTAACAAAATAGTTCTCCAAGTTTCTGAGACTACCCATTTAATACCTGCCGCTGATTCAAGATATGTTTGAAAATAACTAATTGTAAAATCAATTACATATAAACATACTAGTAATGTTAGACCAAATCGAATTAATTTCTTGTTTTTAAACATATAACACCTCTCAAAATTCATTGGATATTTCTAATTTCAGTTCATTATATACAAAAATCCCTATATTTAATTTTAACACATAAAAATTCCAAATAAATACAATATGTACATTTGCATATTGTATTGACAGTATTCCATAATTTCGACTAGTAACCTCATAAACAATGGCATCATTTGAACCCACTATGTAACCGATTCCTGCATGTGAAATAAAGGAGAAGCCTCGTTTACAGGCTCCTTCTTCATCGACTCAAATAATCTGCAATTGTTTGAAATACTATGATATACATATTATGAATATTTTGATCCGAAACAGTATCATTATATAATCCCATACCCCAATATTGTCCCTCAGGATTCCCCATATTTACAAATCCTTGTGTATACATCATAGCTTCGTCCCTTGGGACATTGTCATAATCTAAATCTTTTTCAGTAAAAATCAAGTATGGCCGATCCTTTAGACCAATAAAAAATACCGGCTTCTTTAATGATAAAAATAAGTCCGTATACTGCTCCTTTGATGCTTCTTGAAAGTATTCTTTCATGACAAGAAATCCATCAACTTTTGCTGCTTTTTCCTGCATCTCTTCTAACTTCACATTTTCAAACTTTATATTCCTAAACGTATCTTTCGGCTTTTCTCCAATAACTCCAATTACGAGTGCTCTTCCGTTATATTCTAATTTCTCTCCTTCTTTATCCTTTGCACACCCAGTACCGACTAGGCATATCAATATAAAAAATAAGAAATACGATAAACGCTTCATATAGCACCCTCCCCTTCTTTTCAGTCAAGTGACAAAAACGTAAGGTTAATTCAAGAAAATGTAAGTAAAATCGATAGCTCAAATTACGTTTCTATATTATAATCAATTGAATTTACTTACATTACTAAACATAGGAGATTATCATGAAGAAATTTAAACTTTCATCTTTTCTTCCGTTAAGTTATATACTTCTACTCGTACTCGTAAGTCCCCTTTACGATGTATTAAATAAATCTACTGTACACGCAGTAGATGTCACAACTGTAGTAGATGATTGGATTCCATTTGTGAAAGCATTTATTATTCCTTATTTACTTTGGTTCCCTTACTTATACGGCGCACTTATTTATTATTGCTTTGCTAATCGAAAACAATATTATGTCACTTTAAGTAGTATCATTCTTGGAAAACTTGCTTGTTTTTCTATTTATTATTTTTGGCAGACAACTGTACCACGTCCAACAGTCGTTGGATCAGACGTATTTTCCGAACTAGTCCGCTATATTTATAGTATCGATCAACCGGTAAACTGTTTCCCTAGCATTCACGTACTTACTACCTTCGTCATTATGCTAGCTGCCTTTAAACGTAGAGAACAACATGCTTTTGAATATTATATCCTTATGTTCTTCGGTACGCTTATTATTTTATCAACGCTATTTACGAAGCAACACGCGTTTGTAGACGCCATCTCTGGAATGACGCTTGCAAGCATACTTTACTTCGGCGTTCAGTTATTATTAGCAAAAGAAACTGTACGTGTTCCAGTAAAACAAAATCATAAGATGTAACATAACAAAAAAGCAGACTATGGCTTCTACAGTCTGCTTTTCTCTATATAAAAGGAGATTTTCAATTTAAGATTGCGGTACAGTCATATCACCAGAGTGAATACGACCTGCTTTTTTAAGAGCAATGTAAAGTATATAAGAAACAGCTACTGGGATGATGATATAAGTGATTACCATCGCTGGGACAACTTCCCATCCTTCGCTAGAAATTAAATTAATTGGTGCGATAAGAGAACTTAATCCAAGACCTGCAATTTCTTTTCCTGCTTCCAGTTGGAAAATTAATGCGGATACTGGACCAACTATAGCACTGGCGACGACAGTTGGGACGAGAATCATTGGATTTTTAGTGATATTTGGCAACTGTACTTTCGGGGTACAAAGTGCTTGAGCTAATATGCCGCCTAAATTATTTTCTTTCGCTGAGATAACAGAGAATCCGATAAACTGAGCAACACAGCCTGCAAGAGCAGCACCACCTGCAACACCGTCTAAGCTAAGCGCAATCGCTAACGCAGCTGATGAAGCTGGAGAGATAAGTAATAGTCCCCAAACGACTGCAATGACGATAGATGCAATAAACGGGCTACCAGCTGAGCTATCTTTAATAAACGCTCCAACTGTATTTAACACAGGAGTAATATTATGAGATAACCAAATACCGACTAAACCAGAACCTAATATGGCCGCAAATGGAACGAGCATCATATCTAACGCAGTTTTTCCACTTAAACGTTTACCAATATATACAGCTAAAGTCGCTGTTAATAATGCACCGATTGGCTCACCTGTTTTAATAATTAGACCTGCTTCAGTAATTGAAATGGATCCAGCACCAATCGCTCCAGCTACCATAGCCGAGAAGATTACAAGACCATTTGCACCGAGCATAAAAGCAATTCCGGCACCAATGGCTGGTGCCATAAGTGATTTTGCAACAACTCCGATTGTAATAAGCAACGGAATATCAACAATTCTTCCTATATTTTCGATTAGTAAACCAATTCCAAGGGATACGAAAATACCTTGTGCGATTCCAGCAGATGCTTTAAATACACGAGACATTATATATTCCTTCATTTGTTTCACCTTCTCCTATAAGTTAGTAACCAATTGTTTTCATATAATCACGTAAAATATCGTTTGATTTTGCGAATCGAGATTCTTCATCCTCTGTTAAGTTTAGTTCTACAATTTCTTTTATACCGTCTCTAGTAATAATAGCTGGTACTCCTGTGCAAATATCATATTCACCGTACTCACCATCTAAAATAGCTGATACAGCAATGACACGGTGATCATCGTTAAATATTGAGCTCGCAATATATGCTAGAGAATTTCCGATTCCGTAATAAGTAGTTCCTTTACGTTTATAAATTTCCCATCCAGCTTTTGCAGTCTTCTCAACGATTTCATCTAAATCTATTTCACCAAATTTGTCTTTTTTCTCTTCTAAAATTTGTAGAATTGGCTTTCCACCAACAGTTACGTGAGACCAAGCAACCATTTGAGAATCACCATGTTCTCCTAATGAATACCCATGAATACTACGAGGATCTACATGTAACATTTCAGATAAAATTGTTCGTAAGCGAGAAGAATCTAGTGATGTACCAGTGCCGATTACACGATTTCTAGGTAATCCAGATAATTTCCACACTTCATATGTAATAATATCAACTGGGTTCGATGCAAGTAAGAAAATACCATCAAATCCACTTTCCATTACGCCGCCAACAACACTTTCCATAATCTTCGCACTCGCTCCTAAAGTATCTAAGCGACTTTGCCCAGGCTTTGGTGCTGGTCCTGCTGTAATAATAACGATGTCCATATCTTTGCAGTCTTCATAGCTTCCTGCATATACTTTTGTTCTTGTATTTGTAAAGTTAATGCAATGTGATAAATCCATTGCTTCCCCAACTGCACGTTCATGATTTATATCAATTAATAATAGCTCTTCGCAAATGCCTTGATTCACAATGGAATATGCACAACTTGATCCAACTAATCCAGTACCGATAATTGCAATTTTTCTTGTATTTCTTTTCATAGCAATCTCTCCTAATTAATCATATAATCTATTTCTTTTGTTCTTTACACTCCTAATTATAGAGATTCCCACGATAGAAACCATGGATACTTTGTGAAATATTGAACAAACTTTTGTCCTTTTTGTGAATTGTTATATTCCATTTTCGTCATATTTGTTACAACTGGAAAAATATTTATTATGTATTTATTGACATATACAAAAAGAAAACGAGCGAATAAATTCGCTCGTTTTCTTTTTCCTGTTATTCAGCACTTAATTGACCTTTTAATTGCTGGACAATCATCGGGTTTGCAGGTGCAGCTGGTTTGTAATAGCTTTTTTGCTTTGCGTACTCATACATATTACGTTGGCGCATCTCATCTTGATTACGAATTTGGATTAATGTTTGATGTAACTGTTCATTATCAGACTGAGCAATATAATTTGCATAACTTGTTAAACTTGCATTTAATCCTGCTAAATAATCATTTACCATATCTTTTTCATTCATCTGTCGCTTCCTCCTATCCTAGAAAAGTCATTAATTGCTGTTTCGTATTTCGTGCATCTTGCGCATCCTTTTGTAACATTTGTTTCAGTTGTGGATCTGTACACGTCTGTGCATACTGCTCCAACTTGTTAATAATTGTTGCGTGTCCACCGATCAAATGACGTAAGTTTTCTACTTCAAGCTCTGTTAAGTTTTGCATAGAATATTCCTACCTTTCTTCTTTCATTCCTTTTTAGTATTCTGCTCTTTTGAAATCATATACACTAAAAAACCTTAGAATTTCTCCTAAGGTTGCTGACTGTCTCTCTTCTTATTCAATCTTTTATTACATGTAATCCTTTAATAAACGTTTCCAATAATACATGTAAACTTTTATCTAAATCTAGTGGCAAACCAAATCCACCTTGCTGTTCAATTGACGCAAATCCATGACAAATACTTCTGAATCCACGTGTCGCATGAAGTGCATTCTCTCCTTCTAAGCCGTATTGTTGTAAAACATGAAGACAAAGCGTTACAATTCCGTCACCTGCTTTTCTTACTTCTTCGTCTCGTAAAAAGGTTGCTTCATACAGCCCAGGATGTTTGCGGACGAATGCTACATACGATTCTCCTAAAGCATGAATCGCTTCGTCCATACATCTACCCTCAGCAGCTTCTTCCAGTCTGTTATGCAGCTGTTTGATTCCGTAAATACCAAGATTTTTCCGTACATCTTGTAAACCTTTCACATGATTGTATAGCGAGGGTGAACGTACCCCTAATGTTTGCGCTAATGAAGCTAACGTTACTTCTTGTATTCCATTCGTATCTGCAATTTCTGCCGCTGTTTCTACAATTTTCTGTAATGTAAGTCCGATTCTCGGTGACATAGATTAACCCTCTTTTCTACTTTCTATATTCCGCTTAGCTTCCTTAATAGCAAGTTTAATGACAGTGCTTGGATCCTTTATCATTTTCCCATGCCCTGCCGCAAGCAAGGAAGGCTCATATTCGCTTAGCTTCTCTGCACTTTGTAATGATATTTCTTTGCTCCACGTTGCCATCGCAGGAAACGGAAACCAAAATTTCATTTGTCCCGAAACAGCCATACCTCCTCTCGTTTGGAATGCATCCCCAACAATCAGAGCTTTATTTCGTACATCAAGAAATGACATGGATCCTGGTGTATGTCCCGGTGTCATAATCGCAAGAAGCGAGCCAACTCGGTCGCCATCTTCTAATAAAACATCAGGTACCGTTTTTACTTTTTTAGGTACACCGCCTTTTATCGGTATATTCGGTTCACCCTTTTGTAACGTCGTATCTCCTTCTAACAGCTTTGCGTCTCGCTTAGAAATATAAACTGGAACATCAGGAAGTACTTCCTTTAATGCGTCTAATGCACCGATGTGATCATCATGCGCATGTGTTAATACCATCTTAGTAATGGGTTTCCCTATGTTCTCAGCCGCCTGTAAAATACTTTTTGCGCTATATGGTAAAGCCGCATCAATTAAGGTTAAACCATCTTCTTCCTCCACAAAGTAACAATTCACAGGAAACACTCTTGGCAAAAATGACAATTGATATACCGTTTTTTCATGTATCATTCTCATATTTCCATCTCCCTTTTCACGAAAACTAATATCATTAGTTTTATTATACTAATGGCATTAGTTTTGTGCCACTAAAAATTTCATTTTTACAAAAAAAAGAAAAGTAGCCGTTTATACGACTACTTTTCTTTACAGCTATTAAACTGTGTAACGCTCATCTTCTAAAATTTTCGCAGCGATTTCACGTTTCTTCGGAATTACGTTAAGTGGTGTGTGGCGAGTTAATTTACGTAATGATGATAACATCATGCGCAGCATGTCGCCGTTTTCAACTGCGATAAGTGTTTCTTTCGCATCTGCTTCGATTTCGTTGAATGCTTCTTGGCAGAATACTTCAGTGTATAACACTTTTTGTTTATTCTTTTCTAGACCAGTTGTTTTAATCGCTTTTTCTGTACGAAGAACAGCTGACTCCATTGCGTATAGGTTGCTTACGATGTCAGCGATATTCACAAGAATTTCTTGCTCTTTATCTAATGCTTTACCGTATTTTTGAGCAGCTAATCCAGCTACCATTAAGCCGATTTTCTTCGCGTTAGTTACTAAATATTTTTGAAGTGCTAATGGCTCATCGCCTACTTCTTCTGGCATCATCATCATTAACTCTTCTTGTAATTTTTGTGCTTTTTGAAGAAGTGGTAATTCACCTTTCATCGCTTTACGTAAGAACGTACCTGGTACGATTAGGCGGTTAATTTCGTTCGTTCCTTCGAAAATACGGTTAATACGAGAATCGCGGTACATTCTTTCAATCTCGTACTCTGCCATAAATCCATAACCACCGTGAATTTGGACACCTTCATCTACTGTATAATCTAATACTTCAGAACCGAATACTTTATTTAAAGAGCACTCGATTGCATATTCAGCGATAGAAGCTGCTACTGCTTTACCGTCCTTTACTTCTTCCTCAGATAATGTGCTCATGCGGCTTTCGAATAAACCTACTGTACGGTATACAGAGCTTTCAGCCGCATATGTTTTCGCTGCCATATTCGCAAGTTTCTCTTGAATTAATGGGAAGCGAGCGATTGGTTGTTTGAACTGTTGACGTTGGTTTGCATATTGTGCTGAAATTTCTACTGCACGTTTCGCAGATCCAACTGTACCAACACCTAATTTATAACGGCCGATATTTAAAATGTTGAACGCGATAATATGACCTTTACCGATTTCACCAAGTAAGTTTTCCTTCGGTACTAATGCATCTTCTAAAATTAACGTACGAGTTGAAGAACATTTAATACCCATTTTCTTTTCTTCTGGGCTTGTAGATACACCAGCATATTCTTTCTCTACGATAAACGCTGAGAAGTGCTCTCCATCAATTTTTGCGTATACGATAAATACGTCAGCAAATGCAGAGTTTGTAATCCATTGCTTTTCACCATTTAATACGTAATGTGTACCTTCTGCATTTAAACGTGCAGTCGTTTTTGCACCTAATGCATCAGATCCTGAACCTGGCTCAGTTAATGCGTATGCAGCTAATTTTTCACCAGTCGCAAGTAATGGTAAATACTTTTTCTTTTGCTCTTCGTTACCGAATAACACGATTGGTAAAGATCCGATACCTACGTGAGCACCGTGAGTAATTGCAAAACCACCAGCGCGCGAGAATTTCTCTGCGATTAACGCTGAGCTTACTTTATCAAGGCCAATTCCGCCGTACTCTTCTGGTACGTCAGCGCCTAATAAACCAAGTTCCCCAGCTTCTTTTAAAAGACGAACAGAACGATCAAACTCGTGTTGCTCTAAATATTCAAGCTCTGGAAGAACTTCATTTACGATAAAGTCCTCTGTCGTTTTCGCAATCATTTTATGCTCAGATGAAAAATCTTCTGGCGTAAACACTTGATCAATCGTAATCTCATCAACTAAAAAGCTACCGCCTTTAACCGCACTTCCTACTGTTTTTTCCATGAAAATTTCCTCCTTCATATTTTCATGAGCCGCTTCTTTCTTTTTTTGAAAGAAGCTAGCTCTCAATTTTATTTTTTATAAACCTTTGTTGCTTCCATTCTTTGCATTGGCATCTCGTTCTGAACGAGCCACTTCCACTTTTTATAATCTAGTTCCAGCGGCTAGAATGTTCGGTGGCTTCGCTTCTTCCTGCGAGGTAAAGAACGCCTCTACGTCTGAAGCTCCATCCCCCTCACATTCTGAACGAGACGCTTCCACTTTTTTTATAATCTAGTTCCAGTGGCTAGAACAGTCGGTCGTTTCACCCCTTCCTGTGAGGCAAAAAACGCCTCTTCGTCAGGGCTTCCAACGCCCTCCTGTTCTGAGCAAGCCACTTCCACTTTTTATAGTAATTCAAACACTCCTGCTGCTCCCATTCCGCCACCGATACACATTGTTACGATACCGAATTGTTGGTTGCGGCGTTTCATTTCGTGAATAAGAGATAGTGTTAGTTTTGCTCCTGTACAGCCAAGTGGATGTCCAAGTGCGATTGCACCGCCGTTTACGTTTACTTTTTCTTCATCTAAACCAAGTTCACGAATAACTTGGATTGATTGAGAAGCGAATGCTTCATTTAGTTCGAATAGGCCAATATCAGATAGCTCTAAGCCAGCTAATTTTAATGCTTTTGGAATTGCTGCAATTGGGCCGATTCCCATTACTTCTGGTGGTACGCCAGCTACTGCAAATGAACGGAATTTCGCAAGTGGCTTCATGCCATCACTCACTGCTTTTTCACGATCCATTAATAGTACAGATGCTGCACCGTCACTCATTTGTGAAGAGTTACCAGCTGTTACAGAACCGCGAACATTAAATGCTGGACGTAATTTACCTAAAATGTCTAGCGACGTTTCTGCTCTTACACCTTCGTCTTGTGCGAAAATGATTGTTTCTTCTTGCAGTTTGTTATTTGATCCAACAGTTCGTAACGTTACATCTACAGATACTGTTTCATCAGCAAAGTTCCCTGCAGCTAATGCTTTCGCAGCACGTTGATGACTTCTTACTGCAAATGCATCTTGCTCTTCACGAGAAATTCCATATTTCACAGCAACTTGCTCTGCTGTATGTCCCATGCCCATATAATATTCTGGAGCTGCTTCTACAAGGCGACTATTTGGACGAACAACGTGTCCCATCATCGGAACTAAACTCATTGATTCCGCTCCGCCTGATAATACCGCTTCCGAGTGACCAAGCATAATACGCTCTGCTCCGTAAGCAATACTTTGTAAACCTGAAGAACAGTAACGGTTAATCGTAATAGCTGGAACATCGTAAGAAAGTCCTGCTAATCCGCCGATATTACGAGCCATGTTTAAACCTTGCTCTGCTTCTGGCATCGCACAACCGAAAATTAAATCATCGATTGGTCCTTCATAATTCGCACGCTTTAACGTTTCCTTTACTACTAACGCCCCTAAATCGTCAGGACGAACTGTTTTTAATGAACCCCTCTTTGCTTTTCCAATTGGTGTTCTTGCTCCCGCAACAATGACAGCTTCTCTCATGAACGATATCTCCCCTCGTTATTAGTTACGTAATGGCTTTCCTTTTACAAGCATGTGCTGCATTCTTGCTTGTGATTTCATCTCACTTACTAAGCTAATAAATGCTTCACGTTCTACATCTAATAAATACTGCTCATCAACTTCTGTTCCGTACGGCACTTTTCCGCCCGCAATGACATATGCAAGTTTCTTCGCAATGTGAAGATCATGTTCAGAAATGTAACCTGATAAATGCATTGCTTCTGCACCAAGTACAAGAGTTGCATATCCTGTTTCACCAACAACTGGTATCTTTTTACGAATCGGCGCTTTATAGCCAGCTTCATATAAAGCAAGTGCTTTTTGTTTCGCATCATATAGTAAGTGATCACCATTCACACTAATACCGTCTTTATCGCCTAAGAAGTTGTTCGATACAGCTTCTTGTGCTGATGTAGAAACTTTCGCCATCGCTACAGATTCGAATACTTTATTCGCAACTTTTTGCAGATCAAACTCTACACCGTTTGGCATTTTGTTTAAGTGTTTAATGTATAGCTCTTTATTACCGCCTCCGCCAGGGATTAAGCCAACACCAACTTCTACTAAGCCCATATACGTTTCGCTAGAAGCTTGAATGCTCGCTGCTGGTAAGCAAACTTCTGTACCTCCGCCAAGCGTCATACCATATGGTGCTGCTACAACTGGCTTAGAAGAGTATTTAATTTTCGTCATTGCATCTTGGAAGTTTTTCACAACCAACTCAATTTCAAAGTAGTTGTCATCTTGTGCTTCCATTAAGATCATTGCTAAGTTCGCACCAACGCAGAAGTTCTTCGATTGGTTACCGATAACAAGACCTTTATAATTCTTTTCTACTTCATCAACAGCGTAGTTAATCATTTGCGTAATATCCATACCAATTGCATTGCTCTTCGAATGGAATTCTAAGCAAAGGATACCGTCACCTAAATCAATTAAGCTTGCTCCGCTATTTTTCTTTAATACGCCATTTTTCGCTTTTAATTGTTTAAGGGAAATTGCCTTTTTATTACGTTCAATTAGCTTATATTCACCATTATCATAATAGTAGCTATCTCCGTTATCATGTTTGTAGAAAGTAGTGAAACCTTTCTCTACCATTTCTTTCACCCAAGTCGGAACAACTGCGCCGTTTTCTTCCATCTTTTGAACAGACTTTTCAACGCCAATTGCATCCCAAACTTCAAATGGTCCTTGCTCCCAGCCGAAGCCCCACTTCATCGCTTGGTCAATTGCAACGATATCGTCAGCAATTTCTTTATGAAGTTTTGCAGAGTATAAAAGAGTTGGTGTGATGATGTTCCATAACAACTCTCCTGCGCGGTCTTTCGCGTATACAAGCGCTTTCAATTTATTCGATAAACCTTTTTCTTGTTTACTTAACTCGATAGATGCAGCTTTTAATTTTTTGCGTGCTTCATATTCCATCGTTTCAGGATTTAGTTCTAAAATTTCTTTTCCTTGTTTTAAGAAGAAGCCTTGACCTGTTTTACTTCCAAGCCATTTTTTATCAAGCATGTCATGCATGAAAGCTGGTACTTTAAATACATCACGCTCTTCTTCTTGTACGTTTTCATATACGTTATTTGCAACGTGTACGAATGTATCTAAACCAACAACATCTAATGTACGGAACGTTGCGCTCTTCGGACGACCAATAAGTGGGCCTGTTACAGAATCAACTTCCCCAATGCTATAGCCGCGTTTTATCATCTCTTGAAGAGTTACTAATAAACCGTACGTACCGATGCGATTTCCAATAAAGTTTGGTGTGTCTTTTGCGATAACAACGCCTTTTCCAAGAACGTCTTCGCCAAATAGTTTCATGAAGCTTAATACTTGTGGATCTGTTTCTTTCGTCGGTATTACCTCTAGAAGTTTTAAATATCGTGGTGGGTTAAAAAAGTGTGTGCCTAAGAAGTGCTTCTGGAAGTCGTTTGAACGACCTTCTGCCATTTTTTCTACTGAAATGCCTGACGTATTCGAGCTTACGATAGAACCCGGTTTACGAACAGCATCTACTTTTTCAAATAGTTTCTTTTTAATATCTAAGTTTTCAACTACTACTTCAATAATCCAATCAACATCAGCTAGACGCTCAAGATCATCTTCTAAGTTACCTGCTTCAATCAGTGCTAGATTTCCTTTCACTGTCAGAGGAGCTGGTTTTTGCTTTAATAGTTTTTGCACAGCTGTATTACTAAAACGATTTCTCACACTTTTATGTTCTAATGTAAGTCCCTTCGCTTCCTCTTCTTTTGTTAGCGCAGGTGGTACAATATCAAGCAATAATGTCGGAATACCAATATTAGCTAAGTGTGCCGCAATCCCCGAACCCATTACGCCTGAACCTAGAACAGCAGCCTTTTTAATTTGGAACATCCAATTCTCCCCCTATTCTTGAATGAATGCTCATTCAATTTTTCGACATAAGTCGCAATCAATGAGTGAGCCTCTACTAATAAATATATGATACAGTTTGAATTTTCGCAATATATTTATTGATAAAATTTTCTGAAATAAATATTTTTCTTTTATTTGCCCATGCTATATGTATGTATTTTCTTCACTCAAATACACTTTTCCTTTTTATAATCTGACGAAACTGGAGGAATATATATGGCAAAACTTAAGAAGAACCCTTCAAAAGCTGGAATTAGCGCAGCAAGTGTAACTGGAAATGCAGGTCCGCATAATCATGGTGTGGAAAAGGGCCGTCAAGGTAATAACCAACAATATAAGAAGCATAATATGGGCGAAAAATAACGGTATATTTTTGGGCAGAAAACGTGGCATAATGGGTAATGGCTGCTTTTTCTGCCCAATTTATTTGTACATATGGAAAACAAAAGAGGGAACGATGATGAAACGAACAATAGTTATGATTGTAATGATTGCTACACTATTTACAGGGATGATTTTCTTCTCTTACGCACAAAGACAACAAGCTGTAAGAGCCGATCAACCTAGCATCACTGGACAATACGCCATTACAATCGATGCGGACACAGGTGAAATCTTGTATGGAAAACGAGAAGACGAACGCTCTTATCCGGCTAGTATAGCCAAAATGATGACAACTCTTCTCTTACTAGAGAATGTAAAAGAAGATGAAGAAATTACAATTACAGAGAACGCAATTAAAACAGAAAGTCAAAGTAAGAAAATTAAACTTCGTGCTGGGGAAAAGTTAAAGCGTGATGAGGCATTAAAACTGATGCTTATCATTAGTGCAGACCCAATAGCCGAATCCATCGCAGAACATATCGCAGGATCAAAAAATGAATTTGTAAAAATGATGAATGCTAGAGCGAAGGAACTTGGTACAAAGCATGCGACTTTCAAAAACGCAAGTGGCGCTGATGCACTCGGAAATAAAGTATCACCTTATGACATTGCTATGATTACGAAAGAAGCATTAAAGTACCCAGTTGTTTTAGAATATATGAATTCAACACGTACAACTCTACATACTTCAGAACGCTCTCCAAACATCGCAAACTATGGACGAGAAGAACTATATGACGATCCATATGCAATTGGAAGTAAAAGCGGTCTATCAGCACTCGGAAAATATACGGTCGTAACAGTGGATGAAAAAGACGGTAAACGCGTCATTAATGTTGTATTATCTTCTACTCGCACGCAACTATATCCTGATACGAAAAAAATGGCACATTACGCATTTCAGCAATTAAAATAACCAAGGAGTATTTTCTCCTTGGTTATTTTTTAACCATACCTTTTAATACGAATGCAACGTTTGCTGGACGCTCTGCTAGACGACGCATGAAGTAGCCATACCAGTCGTTTCCATAAGGTACGTAAACACGCATTTTGTAACCTTCTTTTACTAGCTCAAGTTGACGCTCATTACGAATACCATATAACATCTGGAATTCAAATTGGTCTCTTGGAATGTTGTGTTCTTCGGCAAGTTTTTTCGTATATTCAATAATCGCTTCGTCATGTGAAGCAATTGCAGTATAATTTCCATTTAATAAGTGCATTTTTATAATTTTTTTATAGTTATCATCTACATCTTTCTTATCCGGGAACGCTACCTCTTCAGGTTCTTTATAAGCTCCCTTTACAAGACGTAAATTCGGACTATAAGCATTTAATTCTTCCATATCTTTTTCTGTACGATAAAGGTAGGCTTGAATAACTGTACCAATATTATCGTATTCAGATTTTAATTGTTTAAAGATCTCAATTGTTTTCCCGCAGCGCGTATAGTCTTCCATATCAATTGTAATAAACACACCATTTTCTTTTCCAGCTTCTAAAATACGGCGCATGTTATTCATTACGATTTCATCAGAGATATCTAATCCCATAGAAGTCATCTTTAAAGAAAGCTGCGAATTAAGACCTTCTCTTCCAATTGCACGAATCGCTTCAATCGATTCGCTAGCCATTTCATTTGCTTCCGCTTCGTTATCAACGAATTCACCTAAATAATCGATCGTTACACAAAGACCTTGCTTATTTAATGCTTTAATTGCAGCTGTCGCTAATTCAATCGTTTCCCCTGCGACAAAGCGACCTGCACCAAAGCGTAAACCGTACTTTTTAGCCAGTTTTGTTAGCGCTTTATTTTTTGACAAGAAAAGAAACGAATTTCGCATTAATTGTTCCATGTAATTCACCCCTATGACTGTGATTTATCTGTTTTTTACCCCTCTTCAAAATTATATCACTGTTTAAAATTATTGGATACAAATAATTATTTAGATAATTTATAAAATACTATAAAAACATTTAAAACCCTATATTTTCGCTTATAAATATGTAGGAAATATTTTTCGACATTTAGAAAAAACGAATTTACTAGGCACAAAATAAGCATGTCGAAAATATTCGACATGCTTATAAAAACCTTTATATTCCATGTAAATTATATAAGGATATTAATGCAAAAAAATTGAGATTATATTTATCTCAATTTTTTTATTGCTCATTTCTCTTCTCTTCATTCAGCCTTTTAATATCTGTAATTAACTGTACCATCTCTTCTTTCGCATCAGGATACGTCTCATTCCAATGCTTCACTAAAGCGGGCATCGTCTTCGCTATGTAAGAATACAGCGCCCACTTCTGCACCTGTTCTTTTCTCTCATCATTGCTCTCTCCAAGTAATAGCTCAGTGTATTTCTCTAACAATCCGTCAAATTGTTCGTTAAACTTTTCACTCATCTTATCTACCTCCTATATGAAAAAAGCAGCGACAATCGCTGCTTTTCCTTATAATTTTGATCGAACAGAGTTTAATTTCTTCTCCATTGTGCTTACTTTATCACGACGATCATCGATACGAATTGTTGTTGCAACACGCTGTGCACCTTTCGTATATGGAACTTCATGCATTTGTTGAATAACTTCTAGAATGACAGGAAGATCTCCTTCAATAATTGTATTCATTGGTGTTAATTGATATTTCACGCGATCTGCATTTTTCTCTAACACCTTTTGTACTTCTGCTACATATTCACTAACACTTGGATTACCCGTTCCTACTGGAATAATCGATACGTCAACAATTGCCATAGTAGTCTTCCTCCTATTACTTGCTTCTTATATATCCATTGTCTATTTTACCGAAATACTCATCATTTTACTAATTTGTTATTCCTCTATTTTAAACTGCTCAACTAATCTTTCTAAGTCTCTCATGTGCTCCGTCAAGCTTTCCATCGTATGAGCTACCTTTTCTAGATGATTCACTTGAGATTCAGTTGCAGCATTTACCTCTTCCGAAACAGCTGCGCTTTCTTGACTCGTACCAGCAATTGTATGCATTACCGCTGTAATTTCTCCTTGCTCATGACCAATGTTATATACCTCTTCTACAATTTGTTCCACTGAAGTACTAATCGTATTTACAACTGACATAATTGTACGGAATTCCGTTTCTGCCTCTGTCGTAACTTTATTTTGTATATCCGCAATGTCTTTCAATTTACTTACAACTTCTACAACTCGTCTTACCTCTACTTGTACATCACCGATCATCGTTGCAATTTCTACTGTTGCATCTTTTGATTGTTCCGCTAATTTTCGAACTTCTTCAGCAACAACAGCAAAGCCTTTACCTTGTTCACCTGCACGCGCCGCCTCAATTGAAGCATTTAACGCAAGTAAATTCGTTTGATCCGAAATACCTTTTATAAGCTCTACAACATTTTGAATCGATCCAACTCTTTGCTCTAACTTTCCGGATGCTTCCTCTGTATGCACAACAATCGAAGATGATTGGCTCCTTGTACGAACTAAATTACGCATCGTATTTAATCCTTGCTTAGACGCCTCTTCAGCTTTACCAGCCACACCTTTTATTTCACCAACCGATTGATTCATTTGTTCCACTGACTGCGCCATATTCTCGAGCTGTTCTGAAACTTCATCTACACTATTAGCAAGAGTGGACGCTCCTCCGCTCACATCATCCATTGCGCCTGACACTTCTCTACTAGCGGCTACAGTTTCATTCGTTAAATAATGTAGATTATTCGTTGATTGTTGCACTGTTGATACACTATTTTTAATTTCGCTTACCATTTCATTCATTTGCTCAACCATATGATTAAAATGGTTCGTCAGCTCTCCAACTTCATCCTTACTTGTCACTTTCATTTGCAACGTTAAATCACCTTCTGCTACTTTTTGAACGTGATTCGTTAATAGTTGCAGCGGTCTTGCTAATCTTCTTGAGAACAAGTAGGAAGCTGCGATTCCAACTAATAAGCTAATACATGCCATTATAAGAACTGTATTTCTCGTACTATTTAATAGCCCATCAATCGTGTCTTTCGGATAAAAAATTCCTATTTTCCATTTCATCAAATCAAATGACTGGCTATAAACAACTACATCTTCACCTTTTAATGTAGTGACAGCATATTTTGTTACCTCTTTATTTAAACTCTTCACAAGTGGCTCTTTCGAAACATCTTTCCCTATTTTCTCTGGGTAAACAAGAGCCATACTTTTATCATTTATAATAAACATTTCTCCGCCATTATTGTATTGAATATTATGAAGTAACTTCTGAATTGTTCCGAGTGATACATCCATCGCAACAACACCTAATACAGATCCATCTTGAGCTGTAATTGCTTTAGAAACTCCCACGCTTAACTTACCTGTTGCAATTTCATACATAGGTTGTCCCCAGTGAACCTTTTTCACATCAGCTTCTGAGTCTTTATACCATGGTCTTGTCGTTGGATCATATCCTTCTGGCACTTGTCCACCTTCAGCAAGATTGGCACTTAATGTTTTTTTATCTTTCGTACCAATATATAAGTCTAAAATGCCAGGATGATTCTTTTTATACTCCGAAAACTCTTTCGTCAAAAATGCTTCTTCTTCTGGAGTAACTCCGTCTTGAAGCATATTACGAACCATCTCACTGTTCGCATAATATCCCATATCTTCATCCGTTCTTTGAACAAATGTCGTAAGTTGCTCTGTAACAAGATCCATCGTATTTTGAGAATACTGGTCTAAGGAGCGCACTTCCTTCTCTTTCTGTAATTGATACATAGCTGTACCTAATATTACAAACATCATAGAAATAAGTACCGAAAATACTACCGCAATTTTTAAACGTAAACTTCTCAACATCTTCCCCCAAGCATCTCCTTCTCGTTGTATTATAATCGTATTAATCATTATATTAAGTATAATGGATAAAATTAAAAAATTGAAATTAATTCTCATCTCAATTTGAGTAGAAAACCTACTACCACTTGTGCAAAAACAAATAGTTCATTATCCTTAAGCTATATCATCTCATTCGTTCGGAGGGAACTATGTTACAAAAATTCGGTTTCTCACAATATGAAAGCCAAGCTTATGAAGTTGTCGTATCAAGCAACGAACCACTAGATGCTACAACAATTGTGAAGCACTCTGGTGTTCCAAAAGCAAAAATATATGAAGTGCTAGCACGCCTGATCGATAAAGGAATGGTAATGGATTCTGTTTCAGAAAAGAAAAAGCTGTATACAGCATTGCCACTCAAGCTAGCAATTGAAAAATTAACGACAGAATTTCAATCAAATATTGAAGAATTGGAAACGAATATATCAAAAAAATCATTTACAGATGACCGTGTGTGGAGCTTAAAAATGCAATCTTCTATTCGAGTTCAAAGTAAAGAACTTATCGAAAGTGCAAAAGAATCAATTCGCATTTCAGCTTGGAATGATACTCTTTTAGAATATCTTCCTTCACTAGAAGAAAAAGCAAAACAAGGCGTCAAACTCGAATCGCTTATAGTTGGAAAAGTAGAAACAGAGTTAGAAAACATGCATTTTCTAATCCCAACAGAAGAACCTAACGCATTAGAACGCTACTTGCTGCTCATCGTTGACGACCGCGAGATTTTATTTGCTGGTGTAGAGCAAGAGTCATGGCAAGCGATGAAAACAATGTCACAACCTTTCGTAAAGTTCTTTACAGAATTTTTCTATCACGACGTTGCACTTGCAAAAATTACAGAGAAGCATCTTGATCTCTTCATGCAAGATGAGGAAATTAAGAGTTTGTTGAGGAAATTGAGATACTAAAAAAACGCCTCTATTACAAGGCGTTTTTTTCTACATTTCTTTTCTATTTTTCATCCTTAACACATAAGCACCCGCAATAATAAAACCAATTCCTAAAACGAATAAAGCGGTAAATACATTGCCGACGCCGCCAGTAGCTGGTAAACGCACTTCATTATGAGTATTAGGTTGTTGCATTGGCTTCACATCAGTGGAAGGTTTCACTTCTCCATTCGGTGTTGGCTTATTTGGCTTAGAAGGAAGCGATGCCTTTTCTTCTTTCTTATTTTTCACAATATGCTTAATAATTTCTCCATCCTCTTTTATTTCAAATGCGAATGTCTCTTCATTTATTACATATCCATTTGGTGCTATTGTTTCTTTATA
>NZ_BPLI01000050.1:0-20418 GCF_019656175.1 Bacillus sp. BML-BC051 | reverse complement strand
TCTTAAGTTGATGGGCATGTTCTGAACCCCTAAAATCCAGTAAATCCACCGAACAAACTTGTTAATACTGCAATAATTTTTGTCATCATATTAAAGTACAATAATACTCCCATTACAATCATCAAAATGCCTCCTATAGACATAAAGATTGCACTGTGTTTCTTTAGGAAAGTCATTTTTTCGATAAATAAAGACATTAATAGAAATGGAATGGAAAAACCTAAGACATAGAACAACATGTAAAGTAATCCTTTTCCTGGGTCTGATACACCTAACGCAATGACTCCTGCAAGGATTGGGCCTGTACAAGGAGTCCATCCAGCAGCAAAACCAATTCCAATCAAAATCGATCCTATATAACCTGAAGGTCTCTTTTGAAAATGAATTTTCTTATCAGAAAGTAGGAAATCAAATTTAAGAACCCCTGTTAGAACTAAACCAAAAAACACCATCACAATAGCTCCCAGTTGTCTTAGCAAATCTTGATAATCCATAAAAAATGTACCGATAAAAGAAGTAGAAAGTCCCAAAGCTAAAAAGATAATTGAAAATCCTACCAAAAACAAGATAGTGTGTATAAAAGCTTTCCTTCTTAAAATACCTTTTCCTTCCTTTAGGTCATTTATAGACACTCCTGTAATATATGAAAGAAAAGCTGGATACAAAGGAAGTGAACAAGGCGAAATAAATGATAAAAGACCTGCTCCAAATGCAAGAAGTAAACTTAGTTGTTCCAAAAAGATACCACCTAACTGTTTATTAATTCTATGGCTTAATGAGTTCCATGTAGTTTGCTATATCCCTTTCGGTCATACTTCCTGTAATCACTTTTAATACTTTTCCGTTCTTATCAATCAAAAATGTTGTAGGAATCGGGGTTATGTCATAAGCCTCCGTCACAGCCCTATCTTTATCTTTAAGTATAGGGAATGTAAGCCCATGCCTATTTACGAACGATTCAATAGCAATATCACTTTCTGCAATATTAACCGCCAATATCTCTACACCAAGATTCTTAAAATGGCTATACTGTCTTTCCATATAAGGCATTTCCTTTTCACAAGGCTTGCACCAAGTACCCCAAAAGTTAAGAAAAACTCCTTTTCCTTTTAAATCAGAAAGTTGAACATTGTTACCGTTCATATCTTCAAGAACAAAATCAGGTGCTTGATCCCCTGCTTGAACCCGTATTTTTTCAGTAAAAAAGTTTTGATATAGAGTATAGGCTACTGCTAAAGCCATAAGAAGTAGAAGACTAATACGTACAATAGATCTGGTTCTTTTGTTTTTCATTTTACTCTCCCTTTTTATTTTCATTCAAACCAACATTTAAATGTTGACATTTTACGTTAATAATTTTAATCTAAAAGCACAATATATTCAAACAAATATTTGAATAATAACTTTCAATATTTTCACCTAAAATACTATTTATTAGTTATAGGATCATGCAAAGTGAAATTCTAAATCATTACATGAAGGGGAAATAATAGAAGGTGTAACAAACTAACATAACTAAATATCTTTTATTCCGATTAGGGAGTATTTTAAAAAGGAGTTTTTTTATGAATTTAATTTTAACAATTCTCTCTGCTTTAGGGTCTTTTATAGTAACCAATATCGATGATATTTTTGTCTTGATGTTGTTGTTCTCTCAGGCAAGTTCACAAGCTAAAGCAAGTAATGGCCGAACGGTTAACATGCAGCCAAAGGGAAATCGTATTTACCCTAGAGATATAGTCATTGGCCAATATCTTGGTTTTGCACTTTTAGTTTTGATTAGTCTTTTAGCTACATTTGGAGTGACACTCATTCCTGATCAGTGGGTAGGTTTATTAGGACTAATCCCGATCTATTTAGGAGTTAAACTGTTTATAAAGGGTGAAGATGAAGATGAAGGTGCTGTTCTTTCCAGTTTAAATAAATTTAATAAGTTCTATTTAAGTGTAGCCTTTATCACATTTGCCAATGGTGGAGACAATATTGGAATTTATGTTCCGTTCTTTTCTACTTTAAATAACAACCAACTGGTCATTACAGTTGTTACTTTCTTTATAATGGTTGCGGTCTGGTGTTTAATCGGATATCGTCTAGCAAGATTCAGATATGTTTCTGAAACACTTGAGAAATACGGCCGATGGGTTATTCCAATTGTGTTTATAGGATTAGGCCTTTATATCATGGAAGAAAATAATATATTTTCTAACCTGTGGTCTCACTTCGTAAATTTAAATTCCTAATTAACCGTAATGATTTACAAAAATATTGTTAAACCCTCTTTCCTTTTAAAGTATTGAGTACAAATCTTTATAGAAAATAAATTCTGAGGTGACGTCTTTGTATTGGATCATTATACTCACATTAGGTATTGATCAGCTTTTTAAATATTTAGTTAGAAATTTTGGGTATTCGGATTTTATGGTGGAAAAGGGCTTATATTCCACCCTTCTCCAATTTCTTAATTAGTGTGGAAAAATCAACACCATAGTTGTCTGTTATGTTGTGGTCTGTCACTTCATACCAATTGAGAGTTTCGTATAATATAGCTTTGCTGAACGCACTCGAATTAAAACGTGGCTTACGTCTCTTATGTAGTTTTTCATTAAAAAGTATTTTGGCTCGTAAGGCTTCAAAGGAGTAACCTCTACCCATTCGTTCTACTTGCCTAATAATACTATTAATGGACTCTGTATAAGCGTTAGTGAGCCTTTTATCGAAGTAGTTGAAGATTTCATCCTGCCAGTTGTCTACAGCTCTAACAAGGTCTTTATATGCGTCTTTAGAGTTACTGGATAAACAACGTTGTCTCCAATATCTATAACGATCCATCCCCTCGTCAGAATCATCTGTATCCCATATCATGTAGAACTCTTCTTTAATTTCATAGGCTTCTTTTAGGTCAGAGCTATTACTTAACCAAGTATCTAAAAGAAATGAGTCTCTTTCATTCAAGTCATGCTTTCGTTTAAGAAGGATATACCTTTCACGCATAAGGGTACGCCTTTCTTTGGCTGTCATATTGGCTCTGAGAGACTTCCTAACATTATCTAATGCTTGATTAGCCATTCGGACTACATGAAACTTATCTACAACTACTTTAGCGTGTGGCAAAACAGTATTTACTGCATCTTTGTAAGGCTTCCACATATCCATTGTGACGTATTCAATGTAATGCCTATCACCAATCTCTGAAAGCCTTTGTATAACAGTATTCTTATTACGATTAGGCTTAATATCAAAGATGGTTTTACGTTCAACATTAGTCAATACAAGACGAGGTTTACGGATAATATGTATTTCATCTATTCCAAGCCATTTAGGAGTCTCAAATTGGTATTCTTGTTCTTTAAATGCTACATAGTCCTTAAAGACGTTTCTTACGGTCTTTTCGTCTACACCGACGCTTTCAGCGACATCCACAAAGGTCTTGGACATAGACTGCTCTTCAATGGACTTTAACAACCTTTTAGTCATGCTACGTTTTTCGTCAATAGAAATAAGACGTTCCCAAAAGGTAGAACCACATTCACGACATTTATAACGTCTACGCTTTAGTTGTAAGCCCACTCGCTTCAAACGAATGGGCAAGTCCATAATTAGTTGCTTTCGTGAGTCATGCCTATACAACTTATCAAAACCACATTCAGGACAACGTTCAGGCGGTTCGATTGCTTCCACTTTAAACATCATATCGCTTTCATTTTCTTGTGGTGGTTCTGTTGTTTTAAGATCTGGTAGTAATAATAAGTCTGACATACTGTTCATCCTTTACTACTCGTAGTGTTACGATATTAATTATCTTTCATTGAATATCCTACGTAAAAAAGGTTATCCCATTGATGCAGGGATAACCTTTTCATTATTCATTTATGCAGTAGCACAGCTACAATCTTTGCACTCACAGACTTCATCAGTACAGTTATCTACACATTCTTGACTGCAATAAACTTTTCCTTCTACTTCTACTTTGTTTTCACCAAGAAGACAATTACAGCTTGGTCTCGCACATTTTTCCATACCAAACTCCTCCTTATTATTTTGGTAAATCCTCGGTTAAACACCAACCTTGGTCTAAAAGACTAACGACACAATTATCAACAATTCGGTACCGAATAAAATTGCCTTCACGATTATTGCGAACGATGCCTTTATCGACCAATCGTTGAAGTTGGTTGGAAATGGCTTGAGGTTTCATTTCAAGCTGTTCTGCTACCTCACTAACAGATAAATTTGGTGTTCGAATTAAAGTGTGCAATATTCTGAGTCGAGTCCCATTAGAAAGTATTTTAAAGGTCTCACTTAAACCCTCAGCGTTATCTGTATCTAACAAGGGGCGTTCCGTTAGTTTTGGTTTTGGTGTACACCAGTTTTCAGCCATTATTTCCTCCTCCATTTCACAATTACATTATATAGTGTAATAGTTTTTGTGTCAAGACGTTTATACAGTGAAATTCATAATATAAGCATCTTTTTTATCAGTACGTTATGACACCTTTACAATATAGTAATTTATTTCCCTTGCACTGACTATTTAAATTTTTTTCAACCTATAATCACCTGTGTTTGTGTTTGATTGGAACTATTATTTTCCTTAGTATTCCACTAAATAATCCGATTTAACACTAACTGTTTTTAAATTATTAAAATAGTAATTCCACTATATATTCCGAAGACCCGAAATTTTATGGACTATGGGCAATCCATTCCCGTTATTAATGGTTTTTTCCAATTGACATCTCATCGTAATACAGGCGCTGCTTGGGGGATTTTTTCAGGACAAAAAATATTCTTAATTAGCATTGCAATTATTGTGATAGTCGTTGGTCTTATTTATTCTCGTAAAGTAACTGATAAGCTAACGCGTATAGCCTTTGGCTTATTTATAGGAGGTGCAATGGGAAACGTTTTAGACCGTTTAATTTTTGGTGAAGTAACAGATATGTTCGAAGTTACATTTATCAATTATCCAATTTTTAATACTGCGGATGTATTTTTAGTTAGTGGAGTTATTTTATTCCTTATTAGCACTTATAAAGAGTCAAAATTAGAAAGTAATCAATCTTAAAAAGAATCTTCATTGTTTTCGTATTTTATATATATGGGTATAATGGGGACAAAGGAGGGTGGAAGTATTGAAAAAATTACTTACGTCTATAGTAGCTGTTGCTTTATTTCTAGGTATTGGCACTGCTGCTCTTGCACATTCAAACAGCACTCCTAGTCAAGGGAACGGAAATTGGCAACAAATGATGGATTATTGTTCTCAAATGATGAATTCTTTCATGGATAATCATCAAAACAATATCCAGCATGAAACCTCAACATCAAAGAATTTAAATATACAACAGACTAATTCAAATGATAGTACCACGAATAACCACCAGAACCAAAACCATTCTATGTATGACGATTGTTGATAGGAAATAAACAACAAAAAAGAAAGAGCATGGGCTACAATAAATGTCCAAGCTCTTTCTTTGTTTAGAAATAAAAAATAGATTCTCCTCAAAACCAAAACAGTTTCCTATTGTAGCTTTAAAAGTTTAATCAAAAACGTTCAACAAACCCATATTCTACGGCACAAAAAAAGAATCCATTTTGAAAAAAGATTGATCAAAATGGATTCTCATATCAATACTTAGTTCAATTTTCCATAAAAAAGTTTGATCATTTCGTTGAAGATGGATCTTTATTTAGGTTAGTTCTTTGATATAGATCTTTACATTCCCCAAACAGCAACTACCTTGAGGATTGTTTACTTCACAACCACATCGGTTTTCATTTATATTTTCACGAATATGTTCTACTGGATTAGGATTAATTCCATTTTCAACATATTGTTTAATTTTTTCTTTTGTCCAACCAAAACAATAGCAGACAGGAACAACTGTGGCATTATCTTTTTGATAAACAGAAACCTTAATTTCTGACTTTAAATACGTTTTTTCATCTGTATCATAATAAACAACATTACAATCTTTTGACGAACAAAAATAATGAGTTAAGCCTGCTTTCAATGTACCTAAAATTGTTGGTTTTAACATTGATTTTAACGTAATTATTTTTACTTTTTTCCCTTTTACATTACAAGAAGGACACAACTCATTACTACTACTTTCAGAAACCTGCCCTTTTGTAGAACAACAATCAGACATATTTTACGCTCCCCTTTTTATTGGCGAGGTGCAAATAGCATTACCGAGACACCAATTAAACATATACCTGCACCTACCCAGTCATATATATCTGGTGCTTTTTATCAAGCTTTATCTATAAATTATCAAGCTTTTTTACAAATTATCAGACTTTATTTCAAAGCCACACCTATATCCTTAAACAATATTTACGTCTTTTCATTCTAGTGTATATGAGGAGCTAATTGCTCAAACATCCAATGAAGCCCGAAATTTAAAAAGATCCCCCCGAAAAAGAAAAGAATAATAGGCCTATCCTCTGTCACATTTACAACAGGTAATAAATCTGTTAAAGCTATGTATAAAAATATACCTGCAGTTAATGAAAGCGAAATGGCAAGTATGCTACTTTGTAAAGAAACGAGTTCTGTTAGAAACAAAGCTGCTGTAGCCCCCACTATGGTAGATAAACCTAATAAAACAGCTGCACCTATAGCTTTCTTTTTGCTTTTCAAGCTTGCAAATACAATGGAAGATATAGTTAAACCATCAGGTATCTTATGTAGTAGGACAGCGATTAATACGACAAAACCTAATCCGCTGTTTATTGCAAAACTAGCTACAATTGATAACCCATCAAAAAAAGTGTGTATTATCATGCCTATTAATGCACCATACATTGTAGTATGGGTTTGAGATTGATGTGTTTCTTCTCCAAAATGAAAATGAGGTGCTACCAGCTGTTGAAATAAAAATATAATGCCAAAACCTAAAATTATATAAATTGAACTTGATTCCATTATTTCTAAAGCTTCTGGTACTAGATCCATAATTGCAATTGAGAAAAGTAATCCGGAACTTAGAGCCATTAGAGCATATAAACTTCTTCTGGACCAATTTTTCTTAAGAAAAATAACAAAACCGCCCAAAACATTAGCTAAAGCTGCCGTTATTACATAAAAAATGATTTCCATTAATCGTCACTCCAAAATAAATAATTCGACCTGCACGTATGATTGTGCAGGCCTAGTTAAATTAAATATGCTCTAACTGTTCGAATTATTTTTTATTCAGCATATGAATAGCATGTCCCATAACGCCTTCAGCTGCTTCCATGAGTGGTTCAGGTAAGGTTGGGTGTGCATGAATTGTAAGGCTAAGATCTTCTGCAGTTGCCCCTAGCTCAATTGCAAAAACTGCTTCAGCAATAAGAGATGATACTTCTGGCCCTACCATTTGTACACCTAACACCCGATTAGATTTTTTATCCGCCACAACTTGTACAAAACCATCGGCATCAGAAACAGATAAAGCTCTGCCGTTAGCTTGGAATGGAAAACGACTAGAAACTGTTTCATATCCCCTTTCCTTCGCTTCCTTCTCGGTTAAACCTGTATAAGCTACTTCCGGATCACTGAAAATAACAAAAGGCATTGCCTGAAAATCAATCACGCTATTTTGCCCACTTATTACCTCTGCAGCTATCTTTCCTTCATAACTAGCTTTATGAGCAAGGAGGTAACCGCCCGCACAGTCTCCGATGGCATAAACATGTTCAATATTTGTTTGGCACTTATCATTTATTTTAATAAAACCTCGTTGGTCTAATTCAACCCCGATATTTTCCAATCCAATTTTCCCTGTATTCGGTTTTCTTCCAATGGAAACTAAGCAATAATCCCCTTGGATTCTCTCTTCCTTTCCATTAACCTGAAACTGAACGTTTACTTCATCGCCTGTATTTTCTCCGCCTTGGACTAAAGCATTCGTTATAACTGTAATTCCAAGTTCCTTTAAATGACGTTTTACTACATTTGTAAGCATAGAATCAGTACCTGGAAGAATTGTATCTGACCCCTCAAGAATCGTTACTTTAGACCCGAATTTAGCATAAGCAGTTCCCAACTCCAAACCGATATAACCGCCACCTACTACAACTAAATGTTTTGGCACTTCTTGAAGCATCAATGCCTCAGTTGAAGAGATGATTCTTTTTCTATCAAAGGGCATACTTTTTAATTCCGTAGGTAAAGATCCTATCGCTAGAATTAAGTCTTTGTATGAAAAGAATTGTTCTTCGTTACCAATTTTAATTTTGGCAACATAGGGTTCAGTAAGATAAGCTTCCCCACTAATGACTTCTACTCCATTGCCTTTCAGTAAAGTCTGAACTCCATTCGTTAGTTTATTCACAATACCGTCCTTCCACTTCACTACTTCTGGCATCTCTACTTCAACTTCACCAGAAACCTTTATTCCCATTGAGTTGGCATGTTTTATGTGTTTCACTCGTTCAGAAGCACTAATAAGAGCTTTTGAAGGTATACATCCACGGTTAAGGCAAACCCCTCCTAATTCTGCCTTATCCACCAAAACCACTTTTTTCCCTAACTGAGCAGCACGTATAGCAGCTACATAACCTCCTGATCCTGCACCTATAACTAACAAATCTACATCCTTTTTTCCTTCAACAGTCATTTTAGTTTCCTCCTTCAATCTTATAAAAAAGAAAATAATTATTTTAATAAAAAAATTACCAATAATTGATGTTTTACTTATACCCAATATTTCTATCTTTAATTAGGCTGGAAATATAGAAGGTAGCCTATTAATGAAATTCATCTTTTGGAAAAGGGCTTTCCAATCTGTCTGGAAAGCCCTTTTTAGCCATTTTCCCGTTATTCTTTCACTCTCATTAGTCTTAAACTATTTAGCGCTACCAAAAGCGTTGCCCCCATATCTGATAGGATTGCAATCCAGAGCGTTAACCAACCTGGGATTACCAATAATAAGGCAATCAGTTTAATAGCAATTGCAAAAGTAATGTTAGCTTTAATTATATTCAGAGCTTTTCGGCTAAGTTTTACAGTGAATGGAAGTTTTCTTAGATCGTCACCCATTAGAGCGACGTCTGCCGTTTCCAGGGCTGTATCTGTACCAGCTCCACCCATTGCAATTCCAACTGTTGAGGCCGCCAATGCAGGTGCATCATTGACACCATCTCCTACCATAGCTACGTTGCCATACTCAGATCTCAACTGTTTAATAAAGTCTAATTTGTCCTGTGGCATTAGTTCTGCCTCAATATCAGATACTCCAACCTGCCCTCCGATAGCATTAGCAGTACCTTTGTTATCACCTGTAAGCATAATTGTTTTTTTGATTCCAAGTTGATGTAACTTTTGAATAATTTCCTTACTTGATTCACGAACTTCATCAGCAACTGCAATAACTGCAAGTATTTCTTTTTCGGTTCCAATAATCATGGCTGTCTTACCCTGATTTTGAAGTGTAGTAACATTTTGTTCTAAGTCTTTATCGAAATTAGAAATTGCTAATTCTTTAAAGAGTTTCGGACTTCCAATGTAATAAGTAGTCCCGTTTACAATACCTTTGATACCCTTACCTGTAATAGAAGAGAAGTCCTCTACCTGTACGTCAGAATAAGAAATGTTCTCCTCTTCTGCTTTTTTCATAATCGCAGATGCAAGTGGATGCTGAGAACGATACTCTAATGCAGTAATGATGGATAGTAATTCTTTTTCATTTATCTGTTTGTTCAACACATTAAAATCAGTTACAGCTGGGACACCTTTTGTTAATGTACCTGTTTTATCAAATGCAATAGCCTTTAAGGCACCCATTTCTTCTAAATACACTCCGCCTTTTACAAGGACACCTTTTTTTGCGGCATTCCCAATCGCTGAAACGATAGAAATCGGAGTCGATATGACCAACGCACAAGGACAACCAACAACAAGAACAGCTAATCCTTGATAAACCCATGTTTCCCAACTACCATCAAAGAATAAAGGAGGGACGATAGCAACTAATGCTGCAATGATCATAATGATCGGTGTGTAATATTTTGCAAATTTATCGACAAATGCTTGCGAAGGAGCCCGTTCTCCTTGTGCTTCCTCTACAAGATGAATAATTTTAGAAATCGTTGTATCTTCTACAAGTTTCGTTATTTTTACTTCAAGTAATCCTTCTTCATTTAATGTACCTGCAAATACTTCATCATCAACTGTTTTCTCAACAGGGACTGATTCACCGGTAATAGCTGCTTGGTTGACTGCAGAGTAGCCACTTACGACTACACCATCCATCGCAATCTTTTGACCTGGTTTTACAATCATAATATCCCCAACAGCAATATCATCGACATGAATCATTATTTCTTGTCCATTACGTCTAACGAGTGCCTCTTTAGGAGCGATATCCATTAATGAACGAATCGATTGTCTTGCTCTGTCCATAGAGAATCGCTCAAGTGCTTCACTAATCGCAAAGAGAATAACAACAATGGCAACTTCTCCCCATTCACCAATAATGGCTCCACCTATAACAGCTACTGTCATAAGGGTTTTCATGTCAAATTCAAAGCGTAATAAGTTTTGCAAACCTACTTTAAAAAGCGACAATCCACCTACCAACATTGATGCTAAAAATAATAGGGTTGTAAGAAGATTTTCTTCTCCATTTACAAAGTAGGAGAGATAACCGAAAGCAAGGAACGAAGTTGAATAAAGTAATGTACTATACTTTTTATAAAATGGAACTTTTTCTTCTTTCGTATCTTCTTTTACCTCTTGTGAAACTTGGCGAGCAGATTTTTCAGGAGTCACTTTAAGATTCTCGAATGCACCGGCTTTTTCTAGTTCTTCAATTGTTGCATTACCGTAAACAGCAATTTTAGATGCACCAAAATTTACTTTTGCATCCTCTACTCCAGGAAGCTGTTTTACATTATTCTCGAATTTTCCTGCACAATTTGCGCATGTAAACCCCTGAACGCGGTAAACATTTTTTTCAGCCTCTAATGCTTTTGCTTCAGACAATTTTTACAACCTCCTTATGATGTGCAAATGCAACTTGTATTAGTTGCTTTACATGCTCATCATCTAATGAATAGTAGACTAACTTTCCTTCTTTTCGATAATTAGCTAATCCAAGATTTTTAAGTAACCTCAAATGATGAGATGTAGTGGCAGTTGTAGCACCAACAATATTTGCTACATCACATACACACAATTCATCTTCTAAAGAGAGACTATATGCAATTTTAATCCTAGTATCGTCTGATAATGCTTTAAAAATTTTGGCTACTTCCAAAGGATTTTGTTGGATTAGTTCATTTTTAACTCTTATGACTTTTTCGTCATCTATACACGTAACTTCACATGCATCATTTTGCAAGTTTTCCACCCCACATCAATCAAATGTTTGTTTGATTATTATTATATGCAAACAAAAACAAATAGTCAAATATATGTTTGAATATAAATCAAAAAATATTTTTTATATTTTTTAGTTTGTAATAAATAATTCTAATATATAACTAAATTTAATTTCCATTTATGTAGAACACCTAGAATGAGTACGTCAGGTAAACACAGATTTAAACATAGAGTTTTTTTCACCATAAAAGGCCCGATTTCTCCCGTGTTAGAAAAATCAGGCTTTGTTTTTTAAATTCTCAATAAACATTAGGGGGTCTACCTATAAAACGGTTTTCCGATAATTATGGAGTCACTTTTTTATTTATCTTTCTAATGAATATCCATAATTTAGTGTGATTATACCTTTCGTTTAACATTCTTTATCACTACTTTACTATGTGGAATACTTGGTATGCTCACCATGCTGTAACTTAAATCCTGGTTAGGAACTTCATATTCCATTTGGTTGGCTAGATAATCAAGACTTACTTTCATGACTTCAACGGTGATCCACTCTCCAGCACAGCGATGACCCATAAAGTAATCACCACCACCCTGCGGAATGAAGCCAAATGGGCTTCCTTCCCATTTATCAAACCGATCAGGACTGAACAAATCTGGATTTTCCCAAATTTCAGGGTCATGATTTGTGCCATAAAGATCCAGTAAAGTTAATGTGCCTTCTTCAAATTTATAGCCGTTCCAGGTGAAATCTTTTTTTACCAATGCTACGACAAACGGAAAAAACGGATAAAAACGGCGAACTTCCTGTACAAACATCTGAGCATATTTTTCATCACGGGATTCAAGTTTCTCCCTTTCTTTCGGATAATGATACAATGCCAGCGCAGTGAAATTGATGAATATAGCGATCGCCACAATAGGTCTCAAGATATTGATCACTTCCACAGCAGCAGTCTCGGTATCCAGAAGATTCCCTTTTAAATCGCGATGCCAGGCAAATCTATGTAAAGCAGTATCTTCTGGAGGATTAATTTCCCCATTACGCACCTTATCAACCAACTCACCAATCCAATTTTCTACTTTATTCCGTGCATTTCTCCCTAGCCAATGGTTTGGACCAACTTCAGCCGGAGACTCGAACATCGCCGCCAAGTCTTTTGTCATTTCCTTAACATCGTCTTCTTCCAACGGGACACCTGCCCACTGGCAGGCTGTTCTGCATAGGACTTCTTTTACTTCTTCATAAAGAATAACTTCATCCATCTGTTCCCATTTATCTAGTGCTTTCTTCCACTGTATTTTTGTAATGTTTATTAAGTTTTGAAGTCCTTTAGGAGACATGATGGACATAAACATTTCTTTCCGATGTTTGTGATCTTGTCCATCCAATGCCTGCACACCATTCTTCCCGAACAATGTTTGAACCGCCCGGTTCGGTGCTGCATCTTTCCTTTTAAATTTCTCCGTGTCATAAAAAACTTCCGCAGCTTCCTTTCCTACCATGCAGATTGCTTTCTTTCCAAGCAATCGGGTCTCGAAAATATTAGAATTAAAACTTTTACGTCTGTTTAAAATGTACATATATCCTTCTCTCATAAGGGTCAAGCTATGATCTATTCCTTCTTCACGAGGCATTTGATTTGTATCTGACATATCATTCATCTCCATTTTATTAGTGATAATTTTATTCTTTGTAACTTTTCCCTAATTACTCTTGAAAAAAACTTGGATCAACATACTATATAATGAACATTATCAAGATAAAGAAAATGGCTGCCGACTTTGTCGACAGCCTAAGACCCTAATCCAAATTAGGTTTTTTTTATTTTTTGTGTTCATTCTGAGTGTACCATGTTTAAAATGTAGTAAAATCAATAGGTGGTTTCTATTGGAAGATCCTTTATACTAACTTAACAGCAATCCATATTTGACTTTTTCATCATTTTCTTACAATCTTTTATTTTCATTTTTCCATTTTTCGCCATTTCGCAACAATCCATTTGACAGTTCATTTCCTCACACATTTCCATACATTCTTTTTTTGATTGACAACAATCCATCTCTTCCGATTGTGCTGCATAAACAGAACCACTAAATGCCATCACTACTAAAAATGCTAAAGAAAATATTACTTTTCTCATCCCTTTTCCCCCTTATGTAAAAATGATTGATGTGTCCAATGGTATTATACTATACCGCTAATTAACACTCACTAGATTTCTAACACTACAAACATAAGAAACGAGAGCTTAGGATAAAAAGCTCCCGTCTGAATAGGATTAGTAAGCTTTACATTGGTTGAACACCCGATCCACCACAACAACCACATCTTTTTCCACCGTGACAACAAGGGCAACATCCACTTCCCTGACAGTGGTGACATCCACGCCCACTACAACAACAGCACATACCAGCACCACCACAATAACGACAACAGCCTGCACCGTGACAACAACGGCATTGGTGCATACACTCACCTCCATAAAATAACCACACATAGTATATATATTTATGTAATATTAAACTTAGGCGTTCCCCTTATATAAGGGGGTAGCTCAACCATTTATCACATTTCCACATTAGTATAAAATTCAATAAATAAGATTTTCCCTAAAACGGACATTTATGGGGCTGGTCCTTATTGGAGCAAAACACACTCTATTTACCCTGATCTTTGGTACCAAAACTCATTCCCAAAATCAAAGTAACATTTTTAATAACAAACACCGTTTTTGGTGCTAATATATTCATATAAATAGTTTTTAGTAGGTGATTAATTATGATTTTTGGTTACGCGCGAGTGAGTACGGAGGAACAAAACCTAGATATGCAAGTTGATGCATTAACACAATTCGGGGTTGAGAAGATTTATAAAGAAAAATTAACTGGCACACGAAGAGATAGGCCTCAATTAGAAGACCTTTTAAAAATTTTACGAAGTGGCGATAAAATTGTTGTATATAAACTTGACCGTATTTCACGTTCCACAAAACATTTGATAGAACTGAGCGAATTATTTAACGATATGGGTGTACATTTTGTATCAATTACTGACAGTATTGACACTTCAACCGCAATGGGAAAGTTTTTCTTTCGTACAATGGCAAGCATCGCTGAACTAGAAAGAGATATTATTAGTGAACGAACAAAGTCTGGTCTTCAAGCAGCAAGATCAAGAGGAAAGAAAGGTGGGAGACCTACTAAGAAAGAAGATAAAGTGGAAATGGCTGTTAAGATGTATAAGAGTAAAGACTATACAATTAAGCAAATTACAGTGGCGACTGGTATCAGTAAGACCACGCTGTATAGGTATTTAGACAAGGCGCTATAGGGTTGCCTCAGTAATTTAGTTATTAACGATTTGTAAAGATCTTATCGATTAAACCGTATTCTAAAGCTTTTTCTGCTGTCATGAAGTTGTCGCGGTCTGTGTCGCGTTGTAGTACTTCAAGTGGTTGACCAGTGCGGTCAGCAAGAATTTGGTTTAGTTTTTCACGTAAGAATAGGATACGTTTAGCAGCGATTTCGATTTCAGTCGCTTGACCTTGTGCCCCGCCAAGTGGTTGGTGAATCATTACTTCACTGTTTGGAAGTGCATAACGTTTTCCTTTTTCACCTGCTGCAAGTAAGAATGCACCCATAGATGCAGCCATACCGATACAGATTGTTGATACTTGCGGTTTAATAAACTGCATTGTATCGTAAATTGCCATACCTGCTGTGATAGAACCACCAGGGCTGTTGATGTAGATGTGAATATCTTTTTCTGGATCTTGAGATTCCAAGAATAAAAGCTGGGAAACGATTGAGTTAGCTACGTTGTCATCAATTGCGCTACCAAGCATAATGATGCGGTCTTTTAATAGTCGAGAGTAAATATCGTAAGCGCGTTCTCCACGATTTGTTTGTTCAATTACTGTAGGAATTAAATTCATCTGTTATTTCCTCCTTCAAAAGCTTTCTTAGTCTTATAATACAATTATGGTCAATAAAGGTCAAACGAAACCACTTTAAATCAAAAAAATATGTAGTTGTACCATGAAATATTCGCTATGTTTTTGAAATTCCCTGCTTATGTATCTTCAACATCATAACCGAATTACATAAATTTAAACGTTATAAAAACTGTAGAAAAAAAGAAAAGAACGCCTTTTTTACTGAAGCGTTCTTTCGATATCTATTCTTTTAAAAGATAGGTCACTTTATTTAAAATCTTTTCGATTTGTTTCGCGTTTTTACTATACATTTCGCTTGCTGATTTCGACTTTGTTTCTAAAGAAAATAGTTCAAGATCAGCATGACATTTTTTTAAAGATGCCAATAATAAAGGTTTGTTTTGAGGAGAAGGCATTTGTAGTTTGTCATTATAAATGTCGATAGTAAGTTGTCCATATGAATCCACTTGACCGAGAAAGACGTTTTCAATGACAACACCGAGTTTTTCGAGCTCAGAATGTAACCAAGCTCGGTTATGTCCGCTTGCTGAAAGAGGTTCATCTAGTACATTGCCATCCATAATAACAGTTTGTGGTTCTTTTTCGTTTGCTACTTTTAAACCGATGTCTTTTGCTGTGAGTGGTTGGCGATCTTTCTTTAATAATACATTTAATTCTCCGCTCGGTTCTAGTACAGCAAATTCAACATCAGCTACGCTGAAGGCATCTTTTCCACGAAGAAGTTCCAGTAATTCGTCACTTGTATATTTTTCTTTCTTTAAGTTGTCTTCGAGTATCTTTCCATCTTTTATTAATACGGTAGATTTCCTTTGAAAGAAGTCCCGAGCTGTTTTGTTCTTTAAAGAAAGGATTCCTGTTAAAAAAGGTACCACAGCGAAAATGAGTATCGCAAAGACGCCGTGAAAAAATTTTGAATCGAGCCCTGTAGATACTTGGGCAGCGATGCCACCGATTGTCATTCCGGCTATGTATTCAATAAAGGAGAGCTGAGAGATTTGTCTTTTCCCTAACCATTTCGTAATAGCGAATAAAATAATTAATATGAATACAGAGCGAAGAATGACAAGTGTCCATTCCGGCAGGTGAGACATAGTCATTTCCTCCAGTCTACTTAAAACCCTTTATATTGAGGTTCTTCACGTTCTAATACTGAAACTCTATTTTGTAAATCAGCGATGATGCTCTCCATTTCTAACATACATTCATGAAATACACGTTTTGATTCTGCGTCCTGTGAATGTAGTGAAAGGGAGCTCAAACTTGCTTGAGCGCCCCTTACACTAGCAAGGCAGGTTTTGACGCTAGCGATAACTGTCATACGAACACCTTATCCTTTCGGTTTGAATAGCAATGCTCCGATGAAGCCGAAAATAATAGCTGCGGATACACCGGCGCTTGTTACTTTAAACATGCCGGTAATAATGCCAACGATGCCATGTTTTGCAGCTTCTTCCATTGCACCGTGAACGAGGGCATTACCAAAGCTTGTAATAGGTACAGTTGCCCCAGCTCCAGCGAAATCAATTAATGGTTCATACAAATTGAATCCATCTAATATAGCTCCAGCAACAACGAGTGTTGCCATTGTATGAGCTGGTGTTAGCTTTCCAACATCAAACATAAGTTGGCCGATTACACATATAAGTCCGCCAATGACGAAAGCCCAGAAAAAAATCATTGCGTTGCACCTCCAAATTCAATCGAAACGGCATGAGCGATACACGGAATCGTTTCTTCTTGTTGGAATGTAAGTGGAGATAGTAAAGCGCCTGTCGCAACGACAAGTATTTTATTAAACTCTCCTCTTTTCATTCGGTTTAATAAGTGACCGTATACGACCGTTGCGGAACACCCTGGTCCACTAGCGCCAGCGATGACAGGTTGCCCTTCTCTATAAATGAGCAGCCCGCAATCTTGAAACTGTTCGCTCGTTACTTTCGTTCCGTGTTTATGTAATAAGTCATAAGCAATTTCGCGTCCTACATGTCCGAGGTCACCCGTTACGATTAAATCGTAGTAAGAGGCATCAATTTGTCGTTCGCGTAAATGGGCTTCAATTGTATCAACGGCAGCTGGAGCCATTGCACCTCCCATATTAAATGGATCTGTTAATCCCATATCAACCACTCGTCCGATTGTGGCAGATGTTACCCTAGGACCGTGTCCAGTATCGCTTAAAATAGCAGCTCCTGCTCCGGTTACTGTCCACTGCGCGGTAGGTGGTTTTTGCCCACCATATTCGGTAGGATAGCGGAACTGTTTTTCTACAGCTGTATTATGACTGGATGCACCAGTTAATAAATATTTTGCGCCTTTTGCATTTACGATACTTGCTCCAAGTGCTAAACCTTCCATAGAAGTAGAACAAGCGCCGAATAGTCCGAGATAAGGAGTGCCCAGTGTACGGCAAGCAAAGCTTGTAGGGGTAATTTGATTAATTAAATCGCCTGCGAGTACAAATTGAATATCGTCTTTACGAAGTTTTGCCTTTTCAGTAGCGCGGCTACAAGCTTCTTCGAACAAAATTTTATGTGCTTTTTCATAGGAATCTTGTCCGAGCCATAAATCTTCATGGAGGGTATCGAAGTCTTCTGGAATTTTGCCTTTAGCTTCAAACGGCCCGCCAACGACTCCCGTCGAAATAATAACTGGTTTGTTTTCAAATACCCACGTTCGGTGTCCTTGTAACATTTATAGCCCTCCCCATTGAACGAGAATCGTTTTAATAAGTGCGATGACGAAAGCGGAAAATACACCAAATAAAATAACAGAACCAGCTAATTTAAACATGTTACCACCAACGCCGAGTACAAAACCTTCTGTGCGGTGTTCGATACATGCGGCAATAACGGAGTTACCAAATCCAGTGACAGGTACAGCTGTGCCTGCTCCGGCAAATTGACCAAACCGATCGTATATACCAAATCCAGTTAATAACATGGAGATGAAAATAAGAGTTGCGACTGTTGGATTCCCTGCTGAGCGTTCAGTGAAATCGAAATACGTAATATAAAAAGTAGAAATGAGTTGCCCAATTAGGCAAATGAAACCACCAACGAAAAAGGCTTTTATACAGTTTTTTAAGACAGGACGCTTCGGTTCGCGTTCTTGCTCGAATTTTTTATATTCCTGTTGCACAGGGGTTAAGTTTTTATCTTTACTAGACATTGCAAACCTTCCTTTTCTTTTAAAAAGCGTTAAGTGTTAGACTCCATTTTTTTACCAATGAATTTTAATTGTTTATTAATTTCATCTTTAGATACTTTCTTTTCCTTAATTTTTCTTTCAAGCTTTTCAAGTAACATAAAGATTTTTTTATCTGTACTTACACGAACATCGAAAGTGGGGTGCTCATCACTTAGCTGCTTTTGGAGCTTCTTACGGAGAGGTTTTAATCCAAATCTTTCGTGATGCTCAGGTGTAACTGCTATGTAGAGATCTAAATTTGAATTTACTGCTGTACTTTTTATAATTTCATCCATAGTGAGAGCTCTTTTCTTGGCTCCTTGTGATATAGATTGATTAAAGGATTCCATACTCGTTTTTGTTAACTTTGGACCTTTCTCTTTCTCCGTTCGTTTTGCTTCTTCTTTCACTTTTTTATCTAAAGGACTATTATCACATCCGGTAAAAGAGCTAAATAGAAGGGCAAATAATACGGTTATGAGTCCGAGTTTTTGCATATTTATCATTCCATTTCTATTGCAATATGTAATGTGATAGAAAAAGGATGACTGCATATCATCCTTTTTCTATTTCACAGCAAGACTGATTCGTTATTGCTGTGAGTATTGTGGTTCTTCTTGTTTGACTTCTTCAACGCGTGGGTTTAAAGAATCGATAATCGTTTGTGTTTGCTGTGCAGCTGTTTGGAAAAGTTGCTTAGCTTGTTGGTTATCCGTATCAAGAGCGAATCCCTCTAAGCTAGCTTGTGCACTTTTTAATCCAGAAACAGTTTGTTTTAATTTCGTAATTACAGTCATTGAATGAAGCCCCCTTTGGAATATTAATTCAAAGATTATAATTTGTGAGTTGGGGTGAATTTATGATTGGAAAATTTAGGGGGGTGCTTTGTTAATATACTCATAACTAAGCGTCATAAAGGATTACGGGGATATTTTTATTGATTTAGATGGATTTTATTGCTATTATTATGAGAAGAAAATGAAGTGTTTTCTATTATCATGCGCCCATAGCTCAGTCGGATAGAGCGGTGGTTTCCGGTACCACGTCTTATATATGACAAAGGAAACCAAATGTGCTTTAGGGTGCGGTATAAAGCTGTTTGTCGGAGTTTTTAACGCTTAACTTGAGCGGGAACAAACCGCAAACGTCCTACGTAGGCATTAGCGAATTATTGTCGCATAGTAAAAAGGTGCTACGTGTAACCAAATGAAGATAATGATAGTACATATGCGGAGAGCTTCCGTCTGAAATTCGTTTCAGATAGGGGGCTCTTTTTTTATTATGTCTAAAAGTATACGAGTAGTAAAAAGACGAAGAGAAGTAGTTGATTTTATTGGTACTGCGGAAGCACTAGACACAGAAGCGGCGATAGCGATTGCTGCGCAGGCATTTCGGGCAGAGGGATTTAGAAAGCGTACTATAGATGATTACAGCAAGCTCTTTCGTTATTTCATGCGAGAATTGAACATTGAGAAAGTCGAGATCATTACGGCGGCACATGTACAAATGTATATTAATAAGCTGCTTAATCGAGAATTAGCACCTGCCACTGTAAATATTCGCATATCGGCGTTGAAGTCGGTCTTTAAGCGATTGAATGAGCAGGGCTACATTAAAAGCAATCCCGCTGTAGACTTTGTAAAGTTACGTACCGATGAAGCGCCGATTTTTACGCTAAATCATAATCAGATAAAGCGCATTTTTCGTGTGGTAGATAAGACGACCTATGCAGGCTATAGAGATTACTGCGCCATGCTGCTTATGTTGCACTGCGGGTTGCGTGTAAACGAAGTAAATCAGCTAGAGGCTAACGATATAGATTTTGATAACCTTACGATTATGTTAGCAGGCGCTAAGAATAAGAACCGTAAAACTAGAGCTGTACCTATGACGAAGAAGGTAGCGGAAGAGCTACGAATGCTTATAGGGGTCCTACCACATGCCCATCAACTT